>CAPQQE010000009.1:5138-24468 GCA_948687865.1 uncultured Bacilli bacterium | reverse complement strand
TTATCACCGATATAAATATAGGGGAAATACAACAAACCATTAAAATCAAAAATAAAGGTTTGAAAAAAAGTCTTGAGATATTAGAACAATTAAAATATCTAGTATATCAAGAATATGGAGCAGGAATGTACACCATAACACTTAACTAAAAAGTTTATAGGAACGTAGTTAAGTAAGGTACAGTAAGATAATTAAGGCTTATGTTAGTACCTATCTTATATGAAAATAAGATGAATCTAGTTTGAAGTAAGACATAATTCAAAGAACAAATAAAATAAAAATAGTATGTGTTATTTCAAACAATATAATCTTAGGGGCGAAGATTTAAAATAATGCTTCTAGGATAACTCTGTCTAATTTTAAGAATTATGCTTGTAAATACTGCAAGTTTTTTTATTTGTGTAAATAAAATTGAAAGGAGGGATTTTATGCAAAAATTAACTGGCGAAGATATTTCAAAAAATAAAGTTGATACTATTCCACAATATTATATTTTAGATTATTTAAAACATAATCTTAATATCAATGAATTTGAAATCTATTTAGTAGATCGTAATAATATCAAAGTTGTAGATAAAAATAATGAAAGTCTTTATTTTAGTTGTGAAGATGATACAAGAGAAATAACTTATCAAGACGAAATAAAAGAATATACAAAAAAAATAGAATTATAAAAAGTATTGAAATGGAGGAAATGAGATTATTTATGAAAAAATATTATTATTAAAAATAAAGCGAAAGGGGGAAATTTATTGAACGAAATTAAAGAATTAACACAAATTGAAATTGAGAATATATTAGATGAAACAATTAACTTATCTATAATAAGTAAGTTATTAAATTTAAAATTGATTACTGAAAAACAATATTATATATTAAAAGAAAAAATCAAAAACTTTTACTAAAATGCTTAAAGAATATATAAAAATAAGATATAATGTATTTAGAGGACATTTTATTTAATGTCTAACATTAAAAGAAAGAGAGGTAATATGACACAGGTTGAGGTTATTAAAAGTAATAATCTCATAACCGAAAATATCAATACTGAAAATAAACTAAAGAAAGTATGTGCTTATGCAAGAGTTTCAACTGATAGCGAAGAACAATTAACAAGTTACGAATCACAAATAGAACACTATTCTACACAAATAAAATCAAATCCTAATTGGGAATTTGCTGGAATATATGCAGATGAAGGAATTAGTGGAACACAAGTAAAAAAACGTACTGAATTTCAAAGAATGATTAACGATGCTTTAAATGGTAAGATAGATATTATCATAGCAAAATCAATATCAAGATTTGCAAGAAATGTTGTTGATACTTTAAATAATGTTCGAGAATTAAGAGAACATAAAGTTGATGTCTATTTTGAAAAAGAAAATATTCATACCCTAGAACTAGAAAGTGAAATGTTTTTAACTCTTTTTAGTGCATTTGCTCAAGCCGAGAGTGAATCGACTTCTCAAAATGTAAAAATGGGAATTAAAGCAATGATGAAACGTGGCGAGTTTGTTGGTAAAGCAGAATGTTATGGTTATAAGTGGAATAAAGAACTTAAAACTTTGGAAGTGTACGAAGAACAAGCAGAAGTTGTTAGAATGATATTTAATTGGTATGCTGATGGAATAGGAACAAGAACTATATCTAATAAGTTAAATGAACTAGGTTATAAAACTTATACAGGTAAAAGTTTCACACAACAAGGTGTAAGAGAAATGATTTCTAATGAGAAATATGTCGGTGATTTATTATGTCAAAAGTATTACACAATAAGTCCAATAACTCATAAAAAACAAAGAAATTATGGCGAAAAAGAAAAGTATTATGTTAAAGACCATCATACACCTATCATAACAAGAGAAGTTTGGAATAAATGCCAAGAGATTTTATCTAAAAGAAGTAAAAAGATAATTCCAGAGGGTAAAAGTCATTTAAGTAAATTCACAAGTAAATATGCTTTTAGTTCTAAAATTGAATGTGGACTATGTGGAACAAATTATGCTCGTAGAGTTAGTGGAAAATATCGAGATGGGAGTCAAAAAGTTTATTGGGCTTGTTATCATAAAGTAGTTAAAAAAAGTAATTGTGAACACTCTATAACCTTTAGAGAAGATATTTTAAAAGATTTATTCGTACAGATTTATAACTCTATTGTAGAGAAAAAGCATAAGACAAAAGACAAGTTATTAAATGCTATTCGTGAAACTTTAGAATGTGATGATAGTAAAACTAAAATTGATAAACTTGTAAAAGACAAAACAAATCTTGAAAAAAGATTATCAAATTTAATTGATATGAAACTAGATGACTACGAGAATAAAAATGCTTATTTAGAAAAAGAAAAAGAAATCAATAATAAGATTAAAAGTCTTAATAATGAAATCTATCAATTAGAGTTAGCAAACAATAATAACAAAGAAATTTCTAAAAGACTGAAAGAGATAGAAGAAGTTGTATTTGAAAGTGAAAAATCTTTAAAAGAATTTGATGAGGTAGCATTTGAAAATTTAGTTGAAAAAATCATAATAGGCGAAAAAGATGAGAATGGAAATGACAACCCTAATGTGATTCGATTTATTTTAAAAATTGGTGGAGATTATAAAGCCATAATCTCTCAAAATAACAATAGTATTGATAGTGTGTCATTTGAACAAGGAAACAGGTGATGCTTATCCTGAGATGAATAACATATTAGAACTTTGTAAAATTTTTCGTTGTAATATTAATGATTTAGTAAATGATAGTATTATTGATATTAATTCATTAGATGAAGAAATTATAATGAATGTAGTTAAATTCAAAAAAGAACAGCAAAGTAAAATGAAAGGATTAAGTAAAGCAATATCAGTAATTGCTAAAATTTGTAGAATTATATTAATGGTTTGTATACCAATTATAATCGCATCTATGATAATACTAGGTATAGTTACTAGTAAAGTCGATGTTAAAGATAATAAAATAATATTAAATGGAAATGATATTATTGAGATTGTAGAAGTAAATAATAAACTATCTTTATCAATAAATAATGAAGTAGTTGCGGATACAACAAATCAAAATGAAATTATAAAAATAAAGGATGTTCTGCAAAATAATTCAAAAGTAATGATAGTGGGATATCTAGGGGCAGGTTTTACATTCTTAATAATTAATTTAATTTTACTTATTATGATGCTTAAGTCACTAGAAAATTTATTTTATAATATAAATAGCGGTGACACGCCTTTTACTCTAGAAAATGTAGGTTACATAAAGAAAATGGCTTATTTAATGATCGCAGTTACAATATTACCAAATGTTATTGGTGTAATATTTGAGGTATTATTAAAAACAGATTTAAATGTTGGATTTGAATTATTTAGTTTAGTTGAGATACTATTTTTGTTCAGCATTGCTTATATATTTGAGTATGGTTATGAAATACAATTAGATTCTAAAGGAAAAATGTATGGTGATGAAAATGAATAAAACAGAATTTATAAATAAATTATCAGATAAACTTTCTTATCCAGAAGAAAAGTGTATTATTATTAATGAAATATTAGAAAGTAATTTCTTCATTAGTAAGAAAAATAAAGAAAAGATAATAAAAAAATTAATTTTAAAACTAAACGTTAATTATGAAACTGCTATGAACATTTATGATGTTTCAGTAGGTATTATAAATGAAGAAATAAAAAATAAATTAAAACACCCATTTAGAAGTAAAGATTAATAATATAGTATAATTTATAAAGCAAATCATATACATAGAAGATTTGCTTTTTTAGTGGTATAATATTCAATATAACCAAAAAAGAAAATAGTAATTTTTCAAAACATTGGGGGTAGTGGATAATGAAGTCAATTTTATATAAATATATAGATAAAATAAATAATTTGCCAAATGGAAAATTAAGTAAAGAAGACATATTAAATTATAATTTTTTTCTAGAAGAGGATAATAAATTAAAAATTTATTATGCTCCCCATAATGAATTTTTAAATAAAAAAGCTAAAATATTAGTAGTAGGTATTTGTCCAGGTTGGACTCAGACAGAGATTGCATTTAGAAATGTGAAAGAGGGTTTGAAGAATAATTTGACTACTGAAAACATTTTAAAGAATTGTAAAGTTGCAGCAAGATTTGCTGGAAGCATGAGAAATAATTTGATTAATATGCTAGAAGATCTTTTAATATTTGAATATTTGAATTTGGAATCAACTAAGGAATTATTTAATAGTGATTGTGAATTATTGCATACAACTTCTTTAATACCTTATCCAGTTTTTATTAATGAAAAAAATTATAGTGGGCACACACCAGAAATTGTAGATTCACAATTACTTATGAAATATGTTAAAACACATTTTTATCAAGAATTAAATCAGTTAGAAAATAAACCTTTAATTATTCCCTTAGGAAAGTCTGTTGAGGAAGTGTTAAAAGTTATGATAAAAAATAATATCATTAGTGAAAAACAATGTTTGTTTGGATTTCCGCATCCTTCAGGTGCAAATGGACATAGAAAAGAGCAATTTATAAATAATAAGAACGAATTAAAAGAAACTATAACAAACTACTTTAAAAATTTTCCATTACAATAAATTACAATTTAGGAGTGAAAATATGGTAAAATCGAATATCAAAAAAGAATTTAGTTGTGATATAGAAAAGTTATGGAATATTATAACTGATAACACAAAATACGCTTGGAGAAGTGATTTATCAAAGATAGAAATAACTGATGATAAACATTTTATAGAATATACTAAAAATAATTATCCTACATATTTTAATATTACTTCAAAAATTAATTTGAAGGAATATAAGTTTGATATTGAAAATACAAATATCAAAGGCAAATGGGCAGGTACATTTAAAAAATTAGATAATGGTAATGTACTATTAGATTTTACAGAAGAAATTGAAACAAATAATTTTATAATGAAACTTCTTACTAAACCATATCTAAAAAGTCAGCAAAAAAGATATATGAAAGATTTAGAAAAAGAATTAAATAAGTAGCATCAATCACATTCTTTATGGAGGAATATATGAAAGATAAAATAAGGCAAATAGTATATGAAGAATATAATAATACACTAGGAATAATAGTTTATAAAGATAATAAAAAAGTATTAGAATTAGACCAAGGACTTAATCTTCCAATTGAATTTATTGAAGATGACGAAAAAGTATATGAAGAATATTTTAATAATGCTAATAAGGATGAGTCAATTCATACTTTTTCAATAGCAAAAAGTGTTGTTTCAATACTTATAGGAATAGCAATAGATAAAGGTTATATAAAAAGTGTTAAAGAGAAAGTAATAGATTTTTTTCCTGATTACGTGTTAAAGAGAAATCAAGAACAATTAAAAGAGGTAACAATAGAGGATTTTTTAACTATGAGGGTTCCTTATAAGTATAAGTATGAACCTTATACAAAATCATTTTCGAGTAATGACTGGGGAGAGTTTGTTTTAACACAAATTGGTGGTAAAGAGCAAATTGGAGAGAAATTTCATTATTCAACAGTTGGTATTCAAATATTATCAAATATAATTCATAAGTCTAGTGGTATGGACTTAAAAGAGTTTGCTACAAAGTATTTATTCGAACCATTAGATATTAAAGATGTTCCAGATGCGCCTATATACGATAAAGAAACACAAGACCATTTTTATAAAACAAGAAATATAAGAGGTTGGGCAAAAGATCCAAGTGGGAATTATACTACTGGTTGGGGAATATCTCTTACAACCGATGAGTGGTCAAGAATAGGTTTGCTAGTGTTAAACAATGGTGTATATAATGGTAAAAGAATTGTATCAGAAGAATATATAAAAGAAATGGTAAAAGAAAGGGAAAAAAATTATGGTTATTTATGGTGGATATATCCTAAAAATAGGACAATGAAAATAATTACGAAGGAATATAACACAGGAAAATATGATTCATATTGTGCGAATGGTGTTGGTGGTTCGTTACTATCAGTAATACCAGAAAAAAATATTGTAATATGCTGTGCATGTTCTTTGGTATATAATCCTAAAGTTAGAACAGAGTTAATAAATAATTATTTAATACCATATATAGATAGTTTAGAAGGACAAACAATTTAGGAGTGTGATAATATTGAGTAAATATGGACCATTATGGAAGTATTTAGAAAAAAATAAAAAAGAAAGTTATAAATTATCTTATGAGGAAATTAAAGATATCTTAGGTTTTGATATAGATCATTCATTTTTAACATATAAAAAAGAATTAAGAGAATATGGATATGAAGTTGGAAAAATAAATATGAAAGAAAAAATCATAATTTTTAATAGGATATAATCAAGGGTTATAGTTTGAGGGTGATTTTATGAAAAAGATTTTAATTATTGAAGATGATATTAGTATTCATAAGTGTTTAGAAGAATTATTAAGAAAAGAAAATTATATAATATCGAATGCTTATTCTGGTACAGAAGCACTAATGCTTTTAGAAAAAGAAAATTATGATTTGATTTTACTTGATTTAATGTTACCAGGTGCAAATGGAGAGGAAATAATCGAAAAAGTGAAAGAAACACCTATTATAGTGATTTCTGCTAAAATATCAAGTGATGATAAAGTGAATTGCTTACTATCTGGAGCAAGTGATTATGTTACAAAACCATTTGATTCTAAAGAACTACTAGCAAGAATAGAAGTGCAGTTAAGACAAAAAAACAATTCTGCAAAAACGTTAAAATATAAGGACTTGGAATTATTAAATGATAATCATACTCTATTAATTTCTAATAGTAAAATAAATTTAACAAAAACAGAGTATGCTATATTAAAACAATTGCTTTTAAATAGGCCTCAAGTTATTGCAAAAAGCAAACTACTAGATTTAATAAGTATTGATACTGAAGACTGTGATGAAAATTCACTTAGGGTGCATATAAGCAATATAAGGAAAAAGATTAAGGACTATACAGACAGTGAATATATAGAATCTATTTGGGGGATAGGATTTAAGTTGAAAGATTAAATCTTAACAAAATCTTAACAATTTCTTAACCATTTTCTTAACACTTTTTTATTAAAATGAATATTGGAAGGGAGAAAGATTATGGAATATGTATTAGAAACAGATAATCTTGAGAAAAAATATAAAGATTTTAAAGCCTTAAATCATACTAATATTCATGTTGAAAAAGGCGCCATATATGGACTGATTGGAAAAAATGGTGCAGGGAAAACAACACTTATTAGAATTATTTGTGGCTTACAAGAGCCTACAAGTGGAAGTTATACTATATATGGAAAGAATAATGATAGCAGTGATATTGAAAATTCTAGAAAAAGAATGGGAGCAATTATAGAAACACCATCTATTTATGGTGAGATGACAGCTAGGGATAACTTAATAGAACAATATCAGTTAGTGGGAATGCCAAGTTTGGATGGTATAGATAATTTATTAAAATTAGTTGGACTAGAGAGTACTGGAAAGAAAAAAGCAAAGAACTTTTCCTTAGGAATGAAACAAAGATTAGGAATTGCACAAGCAATGCTTAACAATCCTAAAATACTAGGGATTGCTATAAGTCTCGCCAGTAATCCAGATTTCTTAATATTGGATGAACCTATTAATGGACTAGATCCTCAGGGTATTATCGAAATTAGGGAATTGATACTTAAGTTAAATAAAGAAAAAAGAATTACTATTTTAATATCTAGTCATTATTTAGATGAATTATCTAAAATTGCTACACATTATGGATTTTTAGATAATGGATCTATTATACAAGAAATTACAAATGAAGATTTAATGAAAAAGATGGAGCACAAGATAGAACTAAAAGTAAATAATCAGAAGGAATTTGTTAAATACTTTGAAGAACATAATATTTCTTATGAGGTAATGGATAGTAAAACAGTAAATGTTTATGGCAAAAATAATTTATCAAAATTAATATCTGAATTATCAAAAAATAATTTAATAGCAGATGAGATACATGAAAAAGAAGAATCTCTAGAAAACTATTATATGAATTTAATTGGGGGTGTTAAAAATGATTAAATTATTGAATGCAGGTTTTATAAGACTTAGAAAAAGTAAAATTTTTTGGATACTTTCTTTGTGCAGTATTGCTTTTGCTTTATTTTTATTAAGTGGACAATACGGGAATATGAAAAGATATGGAGAAGCCGTTGAAATATGTTCACTTATAATTAGTTATGTTATGTTAATTGGAGTTGTTATTGCCATATTTGCAAGTTTGTTTTTAGGGGCTGAATATTCAGATGGAGCAATTAGAAATAAAATTAGTATAGGACATAAAAGAAAAAATATATATTTATCAAATTTAATTATTACTTCAATTGTAAGCATCTTCTTTTATGCATTATTTATTTTAATAACAATAGCAATCGGTATCCCATTATTTGGAGTAGGAACAGTTTCTATTTCAGTGATTTTAAAACAACTATTAGTTTTAATTTTTGTTATTTTAGCTTATTGTAGTATTTTTACTTTTGTTTCACTAATTTGTTCTAATAAAACAATTATTTCAATAACAACAATTTTATTAGCATTTGGAATGTTATTATTTGCAACATATTGTTACAATATTTTAACAACACCAGAGTATATTAAAGTTGCAGTATATGAAGATGGAGAAACAAAATTTAAGGAAGAATATAATCCTAAATATCCGAGTCCGACAAAAAGGAAGGTATATCAAACATTACTTGATATAGATCCAGCTGGACAATCGATACAAATTCAGGAAAGAGTATCTAATTTGGAAATCTTAATAGTATATTCAATAGGGCTCATAGTAGTATTTACAAGTAGTGGATTGGTATTATTTAAGAAAAAAGAAATAAAGTAGAAAGGTGATTATTATGAGTATCTGGTTTTATTTGTTTTTGACAGTATCATTTATTTTGATATTTGTAATCTTAAAATTAGTTGTAATGAAAAAAGAAATTAGAAATGTTAGTAAATCTTTAGTTTGTTTAATAAATACAGATACGAATAACTTAATCACTATAAATACAAATGATAAATTATTATGCGAACTTGCCAATACTTTAAATAGAAGCTTAAAAGATTTAAGGAAATTAGAATTAGAATACAAAAATGGGAATGCTGAATTAAAAACATCAATAACAAATATTTCTCACGATTTAAGAACACCTCTTACCGCTATAAGGGGTTATCTTGATTTAATTGATAATGAAAATCTTACTGGTAAGCAAAAAGATTATTTAAAGGTTATTGATATTAAAGTAAAAGATTTAACGACTCTTACAGAACAACTTTTTGATTTTTCAAAATCACTTGATATACAAAATGAATTAAAAAAAGAGAGTATTTGCATAAATGATGTTTTAGAAGACACTATTGTTAGTTTTTACAGTCTATTTAAAGAAAAGAACATTACACCAAATATAGATATTTGTGCAAAAAAGATAGTTAGAATACTAAATAAAAATATGCTTAAAAGAATATTTGAAAATATAATATCTAATGCAATCAAATATAGTGATGGTGATTTTAAGGTTAAGATTAATGATAATGGGACAATAGAATTTTCAAATAAAACAAATGAGTTAGATCAGGTAAGTTTGGGAAAGTTATTTGATAGATACTATACTGTACAGAGTGCAAAAAAATCAAATGGAATAGGGTTATCTATTGCTAAACAATTAACAGATTTAAGTGGTGGGCAAATAAAAGCACAGTATAAAAATAATTATTTGACTATTATTGTTAAATTCTAATTAAGGAGCAGGTTCTTAAAAATCTGTTTTTATATTGACAAAAATGTATATACTGTATATAATGAATATGTACAAAGAGGTGAACTATGGAAATCATAATAAGTAATTCGAGTGGTGTACCGATATATGAACAGATTAAAGAGCAGATTAAGGCAAAAATAATTTCTAATGAAATAAAATCAGGGGAATTGTTACCATCCATTAGAACATTTGCTAAGGATTTAAGATGTAGTGTTATAACAACTAAGAATGCTTATGAGGAATTAGTGAAAGAAGGGTTTGTCACAAATGTTCCATCGAAAGGATTCTATGTTGCGGAAGTAAATAAAGAATTAGTGCAAGAAGAATTGCTACACAAAATTGAATTATTATTTGAAGATGCAATAAGTATTGCAAAAATAAATAACATTGACAAAGATAAAATATTGGAAATATTAAATATTTTATACGAGGAGGATAATTAATGGAAAACATATTAGAAGTTAAAAACTTATCAAAGAAATATCCAGAATTTGAATTAAAGGATATTAGTTTCAAATTACCTAAAGGAATGATTATGGGATTTATTGGGGAAAACGGAGCTGGTAAGACTACGACTATAAAAGCAATATTAGATATTATTAAAGAGTTTAGTGGGGAAATTAAAATATTTGGTTTAGATAGTAAAACGGAAAGAAAAAAAGTGCAAGAGAATATTGGTGTTGTATTAGATGATATGTTTTTTCCAGAAATAATCACCCCAAATGATATAAATAGTATTATGAAAGATATTTACAAAGACTGGGATTCTAAAATATACTTTAAATATTTAAAAGATTTCTCATTACCACTTAAAAAACAAATAAAAACATTATCGAAAGGCATGCGAAAAAAATTAGAAATTATCACTGCTTTATCTCATCATCCTAAACTTTTAATATTAGATGAACCAACAAGTGGACTAGATACCATTGCAAGAAATGAAGTCATTAGCATATTTCAAGATTTCATTCAGGATGGTGAATGTTCAATCTTCTTTTCTAGTCATATCACTACTGATTTAGAACATATTGCTGATTATATAACATTCATAAATAATGGTGAAATAGCCTTGTCTAAAACTTGTGATGAGCTATTAAATGATTATGCGGTAGTAAAATGTACAGAAAAGGAATTTAAAGTAATAGATAAGAATGATTATATTAAATACCTAAAAACAAACCATGAATATGATGTTTTAATTGAGAATAAAAAAATATTTAAGACAAAATATAAAATAACGACTATTGATAATGCGTCTTTAGAGAGTATTATGTTAATTATGATAAAGGGGGAAAAATAATGTTAGGACTTATTAAAAAAGATATTTTAATGATTAAAAGTAACTTTAAGACATTAGTAATTATTTTTGTAGTTTATGCTGTTATGGCTTTTCAGGGTCAAATGGATTTGTCATTTATATTACCATTTGTGAGCGTAATGATTATGATCTCGACTTTTAGTTATGATGAATTTAATAAATGGAGTGCTTATTCTTGTACTTTGCCAAGTGGAAGGAGAAATACAGTAAAAGCAAAATATATTTCAACAATATTAATAATAGTTATAGTGACATTTATAGTAATCATTTCTGACTTAGCAATAATATACGTAAAGGGCAAGGCAATAAATTATGAAGAAATTTTAGGTACAATGCTCGGAGTTTCATTCGCAACAGTGTTACTTCAGTCTTTAATGTACCCTGCAATATATAAATTTGATGTAGAAAAGGCTAGAATAGGTATTTTTATAGGTATATTTGGTATAGGTATAATTGGTGCTTTAGTAAGTAAAATGTATAATTTTAATAAGATATTGGAACTATTAAAACCACTTGAAAATTACGTTGTAATTATCATTCCAATTATTATGGTAGTAATGTTATATATTTCCTATAAGATATCTGAAAGAATAAATCTAAAAAAGGAATTTTAATAAAAATTAATAATATTGTAATCGATTTTCTAAGTAAAACATATTTAAAAAATTACAAAAAAGATGTAAAATATTTACAAGCAAAGTTAAATAAGTAATTTTTAGATTATAATTTAGGAGTGTGATAATGCTATGGCTACTACAAAGGATTATAGAGATTTTGTTTTAGAACAATTAAGTTTACTAGATAATATTACTTGTAGATCAATGATGGGAGAATACTTGCTTTATTATAATGGTATATTGTTTGGAGGATTATATGACGATAGACTACTTGTTAAAATAGTAGAAAGTAATAAAAAATATAATATGCAAGAGTCTATTCCATACAAAGGTGCTAGACCTATGTATCTAGTTGATAATATAGATAATCAAGAAGAATTAAAGGACATTGTATTAGATACTTGTAAAGATTTATCAGTTAAAAATTAATATAAATTACAGTTTATAAAGCATAACAACTAATATAGGTTGTTTGCTTTTATTATGATATAATATTAAATGTAAATAAAACAAAAAAACAGTAATTTGAAAGTGAGATGCGATAATGAATATTCATTTTGGTTTTTCTTATGTAGGTTTAATATTCTTGCTGATGTTAATGATACTTAATATTATATGGAGTAAAAATAAACCTAAAGATTATGATAAATATGTAAATAATGAAAATAAAGTATTACTACTATTTGAAAGAATTGGTGAGGTACTAGTAACTTGTTTATCTTTGTTATTTAATGATTTTAATATAAATAAAATATCAAATTGGTCTATTATATTATTAATTGCTTTTATTCTGATGCTTTTATATGAAATATATTGGATAAGATACTTTAAAAGTAATAGAACAATGAAAGATATGTATAGTAGTTTAATGGGAATTCCAGTTGCAGGTGCTACACTTCCTGTAATAGCATTTTTATTATTGGGTATATATGGTAAGAATATATTTTTAATTTTATCTACAATAATATTAGGAATTGGACATATCGGAATACACTTAAATCATAAGAAAGAATCAAATTAAAGATTACAATTTATTACTGAGATAGGAGATGAAAAGTTGAATATAAAGGAAATCAAAGATAGAGATTCATCACTAATAAATCAATTATTAGAAGTCTGGGAGGATTCGGTAAAAGCAACACATTTATTTTTATCAAATGAAGAAATTAAAAATATAAAAGAATATGTACCACAAGCATTAAAGGAAGTATCACATTTAGTAATTATAGAAAACGAAAATAATACACCTACTGCTTTTATGGGAGTAGAAGATAGAAAACTTGAAATGTTATTTGTTAGAAATAGTGAAAGAGGAAATGGACTAGGGAAAAAATTATTAAATTATGGTATAGAAAATTACAATGTTAATGAACTAACAGTAAATGAACAAAATCCTCTTGCATTAGGATTTTATGAGTATATGGGATTTAAAATTTATAAAAGAACAGAATTAGATGAACAAGGAAATCATTATCCAATTTTATATATGAAATTGGAAAGGTAAATTAGAATTTTTATAACTCTCACTTTATGTCCTGTAAATATTTTTTCTATTTATATATAATTTTACTTGAAGGGAGAAAAATTTATGAATCAAGAACAAATTGGAAGATTTATTGCGCAAGTTAGAAAAGAAAAAAATATAACTCAGGAGGAGTTAGCAGTAATATTGGGAGTTAATGTAAAAAGTATTAGCCGTTGGGAAAATGGTAGGACAATGCCTGATTTATCTTTGTTACCTATACTTGCAAAAGAATTAAATATTGAAATATCAGAACTATTAAATGGTAGAAAAATGACAAAAGAGGAATTATTAGAGTTAAAAGGAACTATCGATAAACTGATAGAATATAACTGTGATAAGCAAATTGAAAATAGTAAAAAATTAAACAAGTATTTTAAAATTGGTGCATTATGTATAATATTAGCATTATTAGACAATCAGTTTTCTTATTTTAATTATCTATTTACAACTAATATGTCAGAATTTATGACTGGACTTTTATATGGTGGAGGAATATGCCTTGAGCTTATTGGAATATATAATAATTCTCATAATATATCAATATGTGAAAAGAAAAAAAAGTTTGTAAAATCGTTAAAAAAGTAACTGTCAAATTACAATTTATCTGACTCTACTTTCAAGGGGTGTTAGGTATTTGTATGATAATATATAATTCTTTATAAGGAGGAATATTATGGATCAAGTAAAAATAGGAAAATTAATTTCAGAATGTCGCAGAGCAAAAAAATTAACACAAGTCCAGTTAGCAGATATGTTAGGAGTTACTGATAAATCAGTTTCAAAGTGGGAAAACGGAATTTGCTTACCAGATGTTTCACTTTATAAAGAAATATGTAAAATATTAGATATTACACTTAATGAGTTTTTTTCAGGAGAAAGATTAACAGATGAAACATTTAAGGAGGTTGCTGATAGTAATTTGTTAAGTGCATTAGAAAATAGTGTTTTTACTCTAAAAGATAAGATTGACTTTTTTAAGGAAAAATGGCAAAAGGAACATTTTTTTGAATTAACTATTGTATTGATAATAATTATATTTTTTATAATATATGGTTTTATAAAAGATAATGGATTACAGTATTTATTTATGATTATAGGTTTTATTAGTGGTATTATAGAAAATAATAAAATGATGGCATATGTTGAAAAAAATGCTTATGGTAAAAAATCTGAAATATCTATTAATGATTTTAGAATCTATATACAAAGGATGAGGGAATTTAAAGAAATAATATCTAAATTTGATAGTAAAGATGAAGCAATTAAATATTTAATAAAGGAAACAGGACTTTCAAAGCAAGAATGCAAAGATGTTTATGATTTGACTATGAAAACTGATTTTGATGAACTTAAATAAATTATAATTTATAAAGTAAATCATATTAATATAAGATTTGCTTTTTATATGTTATAATATTTAATATAAATAAAGTAAAAGGAGGAGAAGTTTTAGATGAAAAGAGAAAAAGAAGAGAAGATAAGTTTTGTTTGTTTTTTAGTTGCTTCAATATGTTATTATATTACATCTATAATGGACTTTATAAATAATAACACTAGTTCAGCAGTAACATTTTTATGTTTAGGATCAGTATTCCTATGTTTATCAACTACACATTTAAATAAAGATAAAAATAATAAAGCCAAATAATTTTAAATTACGACTTACGGAGGATATAATTATGAAGAAATTTTTATACCAGATAAGAACTCCAAATAATAATATATTTTTAAAAAATAAAATAATAAATACTTCTCTTATATTTTTATTAGGTGTAGTATTAGGATTATTATCAAAATGGTTAGATAATTTAAGCATAAATGATAAAATATGGTGGCAATACATAATCGGAGTATTAGATTTAAGGAATGTTTTCTCTGATTTTGGTATATGGTTATTTATTGCTATTACAATATCAGTATTTAGTAAGACACCATTAAGAGCAAGTTTAAATGTATTTTTATTTTTTATAGGAATGACAGTTAGTTATCATTTATATACAATTTATTTTAGTGGTTTTAATCCGGGAAAGTATATGATGATATGGTATGTAATGACATTAATATCAACATTACTTGCCTATATTTGCTGGTATGCCAAGGGGAAAAATAAAATATCAATAGTCATTAGCAGTTTAATATTATGTATCATGTTTATTTCATCTTTTAGTATAGGATTATGGTATTTTGATATAAAAAGTATAATTGATTTATTAATATTCATAGGAACAATGACTGTACTTTATGTAAATCCTAAAAATAGTATTTTGAGTTTAATAATTTCTTTAATATTGGCATTCAGTATTAAACTTTTAGCATAATAAAGATTACAGTTTTAAGACATTTCAAAAAGATTTGTTTTTTTTATTCGTGTAACTTAACTGTAACTTTGCTTATCATATAATAAAAGTGTAAAAACGAAAGGAATGATTATATGGAGATTTTAAAAGTTGAAAATTTAACCAAAATTTATGGTAAAGATAGTACTGAAGTAACTGCTTTAGATCATGTGTCGTTTTCAGTAGAAAAAGGTGAATTTGTAGCAATCGTAGGTGCTAGTGGGAGCGGAAAATCTACACTTTTGCATTTAATTGGAGGAGTAGATAGACCAACATCTGGGAAAGTTTATATAGGTGGTAAAGACATTTATGGATTTGATGATGATAAACTAGCTATATTTAGAAGAAGACAAGTAGGGCTTATTTATCAGTTTTATAATCTAATACCAATATTAAATGTGGAAGAAAATATTACCTTGCCACTTGATTTAGATAATAAGAAAGTAGATAAGAATGAATTAAATGATTTAATTAATTTATTAGGATTAGAAAAAAGAAGAGGACATCTTCCAAATGAATTGTCAGGTGGTCAACAACAAAGAACTTCTATTGGTAGAGCATTAATAACAAGGCCAGCAATTATTTTGGCTGATGAACCCACAGGTAATTTGGATTCAAAATCTAGCGATGAGATAGTTGAATTATTAAAAAAATCAAATCGTGAATATAAACAAACAATTATTATGATTACTCATAATATGGAAATTGCTAAATGCGCTGATAGAATTATTAAAATTGAAGATGGGAAAATTGTTAAGGAGGGATAAATATGAATGTTCTTAACAAATTAGCTTCGAAAAATATAAAATTAAACAAAAAGAGAACAATTGGGACAATTATAGGAATTATTTTATCTGTAGCACTTCTCTGTGCAGTCGCAGGTTTAGGGACAAGTTTAAAAGCAACTTTAGTAGAAAATGCAATAGATGAGACAGGATACTATCACTTGGAATTGATTGATATTAATAAAGAAAAAGTATCACAAATTAAAAATAACCGTGATGTTTTAAGTGTTAGAGAAACTTATCATATTGGGACATCTTATTACGATTATGAAAAAGATAAAGATAATCTCTATTTTGATGTTCATTCTATGAATAAAGATGACTTTGATTATTTATCTTATAAGTTAATAGAGGGATCTTACCCCATAAATAATAATGAAATAGTTGTAACGAAAAAAACACTTGTAAATGCTAGTAAAAAAATAGGAGATACAATAAATCTAAATATTGGTTATAAAAATATAGTAACAGGAGAAGATATAATAAATGCTACAAGTAAATCTTATAAAATTGTAGGTGTTATTTCTGGGAATTCTAGTTATTATTATGGAATTACTACGAATGAAACAAGTAAGTACATAAATGCTTATATATCACTTAAAAAACCAAAGGCATATAAGAAAACTATTACACAAATTCTTGGTTTAAAAAAATATTCTGAAGTGGAATATCACGATATTGAAGCATTGGGCTTTGATTATAATTTAAATAGAGAATTATTAAGATGGGAATCATTTGCTTTTTCAGATTCTACTGTAACTACGTTATATGCTTTAATTGGAATTGTTATGTTTATTATTGTTGGCACAAGCATATTTTGTATTAGAAATTCGTTTGCTATTTCAAGCGAAGAAAAGAGAAAAATGTATGGTATGTTATCAAGTGTTGGTGCAACGAAAAAACAATTAAAAGAAGCAGTTTTAAAAGAAGGATTTATTCTAGGATTAGTTGGAATACCACTTGGAGTATTATTTGGAATTTTAGCAGTTTATATTTTAATATATCTTTGTAACTTAATCTTAGGGGAATCATTATTTGCTACAGGAATTGTATTTAAAATTTCAATATTACCAATTATACTTTCTTGTTTTTTAGGAATTATAACAATATATTTTTCAGCTTTAGGTTCTGCAAAGAAAACAAGTAAAATTAGCCCAATTGAAGTATTAAGAAATAATAATGATATAAAAATTACTAGTAAAAAGTTAAAAACCCCAAAGACAGTAAAAAAACTTTTTAAAACTGGTGGAGTTATTGCTTATAAGAATTTAAAAAGAAGTAAGAAAAAATATCGTACAACAGTTATTTCTTTAACAATTAGTATTTTTGCCTTTATTAGTATGTCTTCTTTTATATCAGAAGCATTTAAAAATACTTCTAACTATTTAGAACTATATGATTATAATATATCACTTAGCAGAATATCTGATTTGAAAGAAGAAGACATAGATAAATTAAACAACATAGTAGATATAAAAAATAAATATACCGTTTATGAGTATAGAGGCGCAGCAAAAATTGACAATCCTAAATTTGATAAAACTTATGAAAAAGATATAGTTGAAGTAGAAGGAAAAAAGATTTCTTTAGATAATAAAGAGCCAGTATACATAAGTATTTTGGCACTCGATAATGAAACATTTAAGTCTTATATGAAAAAAGTAGGAAAATCTTATGAGAGTTTAAAAGATAAAGGAATAATATTTGATAGTTATAGGAAAATTGATAGTAATAATACTACACATGAATATAATATTTACGAATATAAAAAAGATGATGAAATGCAGGTAACTATAAACTCAAGGCATATACAGATTCCCATTGGTGAAAAAAATCTAGAAAAGCCTTATGGTCTAGAAAGTGTCTCCTATGCAGATGGATTTATTATTGTAAATAAGGATTATTATAATTATATAGATTTTTCTCCAAAGGATATCAGTATAGATAGTGCGAATGCAGAAGACACAGTAAATGAAATAGAAAAAATTTATGAAGGTAAAGATGTTTTAATATTAAATATGGAAGATAGAATGAAAGAGGACAGGGCAATGCTTTTAATTGTAAGTATTTTCCTATATGGATTTATCGCAGTAATTACTCTTATTGGGGTAACTAATATATTTAATACCATCACTTCTAATATTGAACTTAGAGCAAAAGAATTTGCTTGCCTAAAAAGTATTGGTATGACTAAAAAAGAATTTAATCATATGATTAATTTAGAAACAATATTCTATTCTGTTAAATCATTATTTTATGGAATCGTTCTAGGAATACTAGGAAGTGCATTTGTTCATAGAGCATTTGATATAAAATTTGAATCTAATTTTATTGTACCATTTAAGCCCATTATAATTTCTATATTTGCAGTTTTCATACTTGTATGGATTATTATGAAATATGGAATGAAAAGAGTAAATAAACAAAATATTATTGAAACAATAAGAAATGATAATGTTTAAAATAGGTAGAGGGGATTATCTAATTCCCTCTATTTTGGTATAATATTAAATTGATGGAGGTGTAAGCTTTGAACATATTATTAGTAGAAGATAATGAGAGTATTGCTGAAGGATTAAAATTTAATTTTGAAAAAAATGAATATAAATTAGATTATTGTTTAACACTTAAAGATGCTAGGGAGTATTTAATAAATAAGATTCCTAATTTAGTAATCCTGGATTTAACCTTACCTGATGGAAGTGGTTTTGATATATATGAAAGTATTATAAAAAGTAAAAAAATTCCAACTATATTTTTAACAGCCAAAGATGATGAAGAGACTATTGTAAAAGGACTCGAAATAGGGGCAGAGGATTACATTACGAAACCTTTCTCCACAAAAGAACTTTTAACTAGAATAAACAAAATAATAATGAGGGCAAAAAAAGAATCTATAAAACATTCCAAAAATATAAAAATGGATATGGATAAAATGATAGTCTATAAAGATAATGAACAAGTAGAG
>CAPQQE010000009.1:3835-5128 GCA_948687865.1 uncultured Bacilli bacterium | reverse complement strand
TAAATTTACTATTCTTAAACATAAATAAAGTGGTTCGTAGAAATACGATATTAGAACTTATTTGGGAGTCCACAGGTAATGATGTTGATGATCATACATTAACTGTATATTTGAAAAGAATTAGAGAAAAAATAGGTGATGATGTAATCACAACAATCAAGGGTATTGGATATAGGATTGATGAAAATGAAGAATAAGGTTGAATTAAAAAAGTATTTTAAAAGTGCTAGTATATGTATTCTTATATTCTTGATTATCAATTTTACATTCAATTTTTTAGCATACCATATATATACAGAAAACTTTAATGATAAGATATATTCTATTTTAAATGTGTTAAGAAGGGAATATCCTAATATAACAGAAGATAAAATAATAGAAATACTTAATAATGAAGAAAATATAGAGTATAGTTTTTTAGAAAAGTATGGAATTGAAGTAGAAATAGATTCTATTGTTTTAAAAAATGATAAAGCATTTGTTTTCTTTACAATAGTAAGTTTAGTTATTACTTTAATCCTTTCCATAACACTAATTATTATTTATTTAAGACATAATAAGAAAAAAGATCAGGATATAGAAGAAATATCTTCTTATATCGAGCAAATTAATAAAGGAAATTATAAATTAAATATAGACAACAATACAGAAGATGAATTATCTATTCTTAAAAATGAAGTATATAAAACTATGATTATGCTAAAAGAAAGTGCAGAAACTTCTAAAAAGGATAAACTAAGTTTAAAGGATTCCCTATCAGATATATCACATCAGCTAAAAACACCACTCACTTCAATTATGATAACCTTAGATAATTTAGAGGAAAATCCAGATTTGGATGAAGAAACTAGAGAAAAATTTATAAAAAGTGTTAAAAGAGATACAGCTAATATAAAGTTTTTAGTTGAAACAATTTTAAAATTATCTAGATTAGATACAAATGCTGTAGTGTTCTTTAAAAAGAAGACCTTACTTAAAAAAATTATAGATGAATCATATAAAAATGTTGAAAATTTATGTGATTTAAGAAATATAAAAATTGAATTACCAAATAAAATAGAAGGTGATATTGTCTGTGATTTTTCTTGGCAAGTAGAAGCTATTACCAATATTCTTAAAAATGCTGTAGAACACGCCGAAAATTTAGTAAAAGTAGAAGTTGAAGATAATCAAGTTTATACAAGAATAAGTATAATAAATGATGGTGTTTGTATAGATAAAAATGATATAAATCATATATTTGAAAGATTTTATAAAGGGAAAAATGCATCAAAAGACAGCATTGGGATTGGG
>CAPQQE010000009.1:2193-3825 GCA_948687865.1 uncultured Bacilli bacterium | reverse complement strand
TAAGTGTGACATCTAATGATAAAACGGTATTTACAATTAAATTTTTCAAATAATGCTTTATTTACAATTAGGAGTAAAATTTTGAAAAATAGAAATAAACACACTGAATAATTAATAGGAAAATGTTATAATAAAAATATATTAAGTCTATGTAAATTATAATTTGAAAGTAGGGTGATATTATGGCTTTTGATTACAAGAAAGAATATAAGGAATTTTATATGCCAAAGAATAAACCTAGCATAGTTGAGATTCCTAAAATGAATTATATAGCAGTTATAGGAGTAGGAAATCCAAATGAAGAAAATAGTGAATATAAAGCTTCAATAGGACTCTTGTATGCGATTGCTTTTACCATAAAAATGAGTTATAAAGGAACATATAAAATAGATGGATATTTTGAATATGTTGTACCTCCACTTGAAGGCTTTTGGTGGCAAGACGGTATGAGTGGATCTATTGATTATAATAATAAAGATGCAATGCATTTTATATCAGTTATTAGATTACCAGACTTTGTAACAAAAGAAGATTTTGATTGGGCTATAGAAGAGGCTACTAAAAAGAAAAAACAAGATTTCTCTAAAGTAGAATTTTTAACTTATGATGAGGGTGTTTGTGTCCAATGTATGCACATTGGCAGTTATGATGATGAACCAGCAACAGTTAATTTAATGCATAAGTACATGAATGAAAATGGATACGAGTTAGATATTACAAGTAATAGATATCATCATGAAATATACTTAAGTGATCCAAGAAAATGTGATATAAGTAGATTAAAGACAGTTATAAGACATCCGATAAGAAAGATAAAATAAATTTAAATTATATTAGGAGTGAAATTATATGGCAATGTGGAATCCTTGGAGGGGCTGTAAGAAATGTAGTGATGGATGTTTACATTGCTATATTCATAAAGGTGATTTAAAAAGAAATATTAATACAAGTGAAATAATAAAAACAAAAGATTTTGAAAAACCAATAGAAAAGTTAAAAAACGGTAATTATAAAATGAAATCTGGGATGGTCTATTTATGCTTTTCCACTGATTTTTTAATTGAAGAAGCAGATGAATGGCGTCCTTATTGTTTTGATATGATAAGAGAAAGACAAGATTGTACTTTTCTATTTTTGACAAAGAGAATAGATAGATTTATGAGTTGTATTCCTAATGATTGGAAAGATGGATATGATAATGTAGTTGTGTGTTGTACTATTGAAAATCAAAAAAATGCAGATTATAAATTATCTATATTTAAAGATTTGCCAATAAAACATAAATGTATAACAGCGCAGCCATTATTAGAAAACATTGATATTGAAAAATATCTTGATGGAATAGAACTTGTAGTTGTGGGTGGAGAGTCAGATTATAATGCTAGACCACTTAATTATGAATGGGTATTAAATATTAGAAATCAGTGTATAAGAAAAAATGTTAGTTTTGAATTTAGACAATGTGGAACTTATTTTATAAAGAATAGAAAAGAGTATAAAATTCAAACAAAGGATTTAACTAAAAAAGCAAAATTATTTAATATTGATTATAAAAGCCAGTAGTGTAAAAAATAAAGGTTTCAAAGGTAATGATATTAACTGAAATTAAATAGCAAATAATAACTTGCGGAT
>CAPQQE010000009.1:0-2183 GCA_948687865.1 uncultured Bacilli bacterium | reverse complement strand
AATTATGAATATTGAAAAAGAAATTTTTAGAGGAACAAAACTTAATATTGATACTTTAATTCCTTACGGATTTATTAAAAATAAAGATAATTATGAATATTCAAGAGAATTTATGCACAGTTTTAGAGCAGATATTATAATCGATAAAAATGGATTAGTCACAGGAAAAGTATATGATTTAAATACTGAATATGAATATATTAATTTTAGAGTTGATAATCAGATTGGTGAATTTGTAAATAGTGTTAGGGAAGAATATAGAAATATTTTAATAGATATTAGAAAAAATTGTTTTGAAAAACTTTATTTTACTACTGATCAAGCAAATAGGATTGCAAAAAGAATTATAGAAAAGTATGATGATGAACCTGAATTTGTTTGGGACAAGTTTCCTAGATCTGGAATATTTAGAAATCCAAACAATAAAAAATGGTATGGACTTATTATGAATATTGATAAAAGTAAAATAGATAAAAGTAGTTCTGGAAAAATAGATGTCATAAATGTAAAAGTAGATGCTGGCGAAATATCTAATTTATTAAATAAAAAGGGATTTTATCCATCATATCATATGAATAAAAAAAATTGGATTACAATCACTTTAGACAATACTTTATCAGATGAAGAGGTAATGAAGTATATAAGTGATAGTCATAAATATACTGAAATTCCAAGTGAGTGGATTGTCCCAGCAAATCCAAATTATTATGACATTATAAATTGCTTTAATGACAAAGATGTTATTGAGTGGAAACAATCAAATAATATTAAAATTGGTGATATAGTTTATTTATATGTTGCATCTCCTTATTCTGCTATTTTCTATAAATGTGAAGCGATAGAAGTTGATATTCCTTACGAATATAATGATAAAAATATATCGATGAATCGTATTATGAGAATAAAATTATTAAAAAGGTATACAAAGGATCAATACACTTTTGTTAAACTAAATGAATATGGTATTAAGGCAATAAGAGGCCCTAGAGGTGTACCTGAAAAATTAAGTAGAGAGTTAAATAAAGAATAATAAAATATCAAATGTTGAATTAGAAGATAATTCTTCATCACGTCTATTTTTAAAAAAATAAAAGAACAAGATATTATTATAGATGCACACGATCATGGTAATTTTGAAAAAGTAGGGAACTTAGGATTTAAATTGCCTACTAATGACGAAAAAATAAAAACTGAACCGAGAGATTTAGTATTATATAATGAGAATAAAATATCGCTTTATTATGATGTAAACACATGGTATTTTACTAGACTAGGAAAAGTAAAAGGAATAAATAATAAAGAGGAATTAAAGAATATTTTAGGTAATGGTAATGTTACATTAACATTTACTATAAATTATTAACATAGTATTGTAACTAGATTTAAAACATAGTACAATTAATTCAATACTAAATAAAGAATTTATAAGTAATCTCAAGTAGTAATTTGTTAAAATGAAAGGAATAAAATATTATGTATTATCCAAAACAGATACCATATTTATTAGATAAAGAATTTAATAAAAATATAGAATATAAAGAATATAATATAAAAGAACTTGAAACCTATTGTATGTGTATTTGGACAATGAAGTCAAAGAAAATATTAAATAAAACAATATCAAATAATATTTTACCAGATGCTTGTATTGATATTGTTATTGATTTTGTGAGTAATACAATTTGCTTTGCTGGATTTAGTAAAGAAACTAAAGATTTTAAGTTAGATAAAAAGATAGATTATATGGGAGTTAGATTGAAACCTAGCATATTTTATTTCTTTTTTAATGTAGCAGCGGATAAAGTAATGGATAATGTAATATCTTTTGGTGATATAGAAAAAGAAATTAGTATAGATAAAATATTAGATTTGGAAAATACAGATGAAAGAATAGAATATTTAAAGAAGTACTTATTGCAAAAAGCAAAAGTGCAAAAAGAAATGCCATTTATGGAGATAGTGGAAAGTATATATAAAAATCCTAAAGAACAAAGTGTACCAGATATTGCAAAGAAGTTAGGATATAATGAAAGAAACTTATATAGAGTTTTTAAAACAACTTATGGTGTATCACCTAAAGTATTATTAAATATCCTAAGATTACATTTATGTTTAACTTTAATGCTAGAAAAAAAGATGCATTTAATAGACATTGCCTTATATTGCGGATTTTATGATCAAGC
>CAPQQE010000008.1 GCA_948687865.1 uncultured Bacilli bacterium | reverse complement strand
TGAGCCTGTGCCTAAATTCTCGACACAAGCTATTTTCTATGATGATGTTTGTTACCTTCTAAAATTGTTATCATAAAAAATAAATCTCCTTTGATTTCTATGTATTATATTTTAACATGGTTTCCACATATTGTCAACTGTTAATATTTATCTTTCGCCATAAGTTCTTTGATCACATACATAAAAATAACTCTTCATTCCAAAAGAATCCGTATGGCATTCCTTTTTTACACTTTTTATTTTTTCTATCGCTTCTTCAAGTTCTTTAGAAGATTGAATCGGTTTTCCTCTGAAACTCATATTATGTACTTCAGCATTATTACTAATATTAAAGACTGTTGGTTTGCTTCTAATACTAGTTAAAATTTCTGCACATTGTGGCACTTTCGCACCAACTATAAGGCTTGACCAATTTATCATATCTTCTGAGTTTTCGTAAAATTCTCCATTAATAACTTTAAGTCTTCCACCATTACTTTGTCTTGGTATATCAAATTCTTTTTTAGAGACAGGGTCGACTACAACCACTGTATACCCTAATCCCGCTAGCTTTCTTCCTAAGTGGCAATGTTCTCCATCACCAACACACATTACTCTAGGATATTTATTTTTAGGATAATTTCTTTGCACATATCCTAAAATAACATTACTTGGAGTAGCTAATATATTATACCAATCTATAAAATCTATGAAAAGCTCTGTTTCCCTATATTTATCTACGCTTGCTGGTCTTCTTAATCCAGTATCGTGATGTGGAAACCCCATTGACATATCAATCTTATTTAATTCTTCAAAAACTCTAGAAGTTAACGCTTTTATCTCGTCTAAACTTAATCTGTCCGGATTTTCAAGTCCAACTCTTTTTCCACAATCTATTAATTTACTTCTATATTTGTAAACTTCTTCTAAATTAATATTATTTTCCCTTTCCATAAAAACCTCCAAATGTTTAATTAACTCTTATATTATAGCATATTTTGGCAGTTTAATCAAGTTATGTAAACTATCAAGGTTGGTTTTCTCTTTCTACACACTCTAATATATTTATTTTGGTTGCTTTTAATATGATATATTTGCAAAAATCGCATGTAGTGTGTATAATAGTGGTGAAAATGCGAAAATGATAAAAGCTCTGCAATCTTGCAGGGATTTAATGTTTGTAGCAGATGTTGTCCATAAAAAAAACAAGTACATATATTTCTTTGTACTTGATTTTTTATAATAATATATAATCCTTATATAAATTGATATTATTATAATATTTTTTTCCAATTATCTTCTTTAAATCCTGCTGAAATGCCTTTATCTGTTACTAATAATGGTCTTTTTATAAGCATACCATCACTAGCAAGTAACTTAATTTTTTCTTTATCACTCATAGTTGTTAGCTTTTCTTTTAAGTTTAACTCTTTATACTTTAATCCACTAGTATTAAAGAATTTCTTGATATCTTGTCCA
Organism: uncultured Bacilli bacterium; assembly: GCA_948687865.1. The sequence continues at coordinate 23,364 of CAPQQE010000008.1, read as the reverse complement.
CTAGCTTTTATCCATTCTGTTAATTCTATTACTGTTGGCGTTTCTTCTACAATGTTTCTGTCTATAAACTTAATCTTATTATCTTCTAGCCATTTCTTCGCTTTCTTACAAGTTGAACATTTTGGATATTCAATAAAAATTGTTTTCATATCGGTCCTCCTTTCATCAATTTAATTGTTTTTTCCTAAAATTTAATATTTTCTATCTTTGCTTTAATCTTTTCTTTTTTTAATTATTTCCCACCTATTCTACATGTATGATTATCGGCTTGTAATTTATCTCTTTTTACAGCATCTTTTTCAGAAATATGAAAAACATTATTCAATCCCCATTTTGTAGTTTTTGCTTCGATATATTTTTCATTTCAATTTTCGTCTATATTCTCATCTTTGATCTCTGGTAAATATTTAATTTGTTTTTTCTTTCTTCTTCATCTTTTAGCACTTTTTTTATAAATCTAAAAATTAATTTCAGTTTTTTCTTTTATCCATTCGTTTTCCAGATAAGAAAATTTTCTATTTAATAACCTCTCAATATAAAATCAAATTATAATCATCTATCAACTCTTTTTTGAACTCGTTACTATACATTATCACTTACGAAACTCTAATTTGTTAGCAAAACTGATATAACTACTAACTTATTTTTCATGATTATACCATAAAATTTAAATTATTCCAATATACGTATTTTTTACATTAGTATAAATTAAAACCTTCGGGTTATGAGGACAGAAAGTTTTTTAGAGAAAGCCTTTATTCTCAGGTGTTTGGAGATTTATTTTTTAGGCTTTCCCTTTATTTTCCCTTTATGTCGTTTTAAAGTTCCATTTAGTTCATATTTATATCAGTTAAATAATCTTCTAATCTATTCATTTGGGATAGTTTGACTTGTCCTAAAATATGAACATATATATCTGCTGTTGTACTATAACTAGCATGACCTAATATTTCTTGTAATACTCTTAAATCGATTCCTGCTTCAATAGATCTTGTTGCAAAAGTATGTCTTAGTTCATGTATTCCTACTTTTCTAAAATTGTTACTTTTACATATTTCCTGACAAGTTTTTCTTAAGTATTCAGATGTTATTGGATGATTACATTTTGTTTTAAATATAAAATCATCCTCTTTAAATCCTTCTCCTAATTCGGCAAGTTCTTCTTGCTCTGCTTGTACTTTTTTCTTGTATTCTTGTAGAATTCTTACTACTTTATCTAGCATTGGTACAACTCTATAACTATTTTCTGTTTTTACATCTGTAACTTTTCTTTCTCTCTTTACTTTATTAAACTCATCATCATAAGTTGTTATTTTTTGCATACCTCTTCTTACATATAGAGCTTTGTTTTCAAAATCAACATCTTTCCATGTTAATCCACTTAGTTCTCCTGCTCTAAGTCCAGTATTAACTAATACTATATAAGCTGTTCCCATTCTATATTTTTTCATAAATCCTTCGAATACAAGTTGTTCTTCTTTTGTCATTATATTTAATTCTTTTCTTCTCATTGATGGCAATTTTAAATTCCTTGTTGGATTTAGTGATATGTGCCTACACATAATTGCATCATCAAAACACATTTTTAAAATACTATAATAATGTCTTAAAGATTTAGGCGATTTACCTACATTTTGTAAATCACTAATAAATTTTTGTAAATGATATAATTCTATTTTTTGTAATTGCATATTTCCTAAATGTTCTAATATTGTTTTAGATTTTTCAACATAACCCTGATAAGTTCTAGGTGATATATATGGCTTTTTATAAACTCTCATCCACTCTTTTAGCCATTCTTCCAAAGTTATGTTTTTATTCTCAATATAATAGTTGTCATCTCTCTTCTTCCTAAGCTCTTGCATTTTTTCTACAACTACTCGTTGGCTTTTATCATAGACTGAAACTTGTTTTCTTACACCATTTACCTCAACTGTAATCCTCCCTTCATATCCATTACCTTTTTTTCTTATTGTGCCTTCTCCTTTTACTCTCCTTGTATTATCATTTTTTGCTCTTCTTCCCATATCATTTCCTCCATAAAAATAGGATTCATAATATTACTAAGTAAAATATACTACCAATATTATAAATCCTTATCTTCGTAAATCCAAACCCTACACAATGATTCTTCCTGAATTTTTATTAAACCATTCAATCATCTGTGGCTTGTTTATTACAATTCTTCTTTCAAATTTAATACAAGGAAAATCTTTAAGCTTCGTTAATTCTGTCATTAATTGTTTACTAATCCCTAATATCTCTGATGCTTCTTTTATATTTATACCTATTTTTTCATCCATTTTACTAATCCACCTTTCGCTTTAATTTTTTCTGCTTTTTCCGTAGCTTCTCGTGGACTATATAATTTCATTGCAACATCAATTTCTGAATCAAGCATTTTTACATCAATATCGTTTGGTGTACTTCCTAATATATCTAATGCTATAACTGCATAAGCTTTAGCCTGTTTCTTAGTTACTGTTTTTACATTATTTAATTTCATTTTAATCAAATCCTTTCACTTATAAATTTTTAAAATTAGTTACAAGTGAAATTGGTATCTATCACATAGGTATTTAAACCTCTCCGTTATCCAACCGAGCAACCCCTCAATATAAATTAAGCCGAGCTGAAGTATCATTATTACTAATATAGATCTTCGCCAACACAAACTTACCATCGTTTGCTTTTTCCCTCATTATAGTCGCTATTTATTTTTAATAACATTCGCCTTCTTGGAGCTCCTTATATTAGTTAAAGTCTTGTAACTAATATATTTACTTGTCAATGTGCTATCCGTTTTCCAAAAGAAAACAAGCAAGAAAGATCAACTCCTCTCACTTGTTTTTTCAGTTATCACATCATTTTTTAGGGTTACTTATAAAATTTCTTTAATTTTTTTCTTAAATTTTCTAAGCCTCTGTCTATACTCTCCTTTACTGTAGGAATAGAACGATTTTCTATTTTAGCTATTTTGGTATATGAAAATTCATCTACTATATACATATAAACTCGCCTATTTTGTGGTGTAGGTAATTTCCAAATTTCTTTTATTATTCTTTCTGATTCTAAATTTGAAATAACTTGTTCTTCTAAACTAATTTCTTTATTTGTAGCTCTTTTATTTAATGAAATATCTGTTAGTTCTGAATGTTCTATATACCTACTAAATTTAATATTCTGTGAGTTTTCTTCACTTTTTCTTTTTTTATATTCATTTCTTAATGTTTCATTTGCTCTAATAATTTTTGATTTTCCGTTTCCATCTTTAAATACAATAATATTTTTGCTATTATCATTATTGCTAAAAACAATATATGTATCTATTATCTCTCGCTTAATTTTTGAATGCTTTTTCATTCTTATTTCCTCCATTCAATTCGTTTTTGAATTGAATGTGAGGTGGAGATCTGCATTTAACTAATCCATATAAAAGCAAAAAGAGGTCAAGTCTACCTTTACAGATAAATTCAACCTCTTTGATTATTTTTTCAGACATTCTTAATACACTGAATCTCAAATCAACTACACTCCTTTTGTGTAGGCTGAGATTTATGTAATAATGCTCAAAACTACACTAACATATATCTCTTCTTTTCATTTTTCCTTAGAACATTTTTATAAATTAGTGTAGTATTTTATTGGATATTAAAATAATTGAAAAAAACACACAAATAACTTATAAATGGTTAATTGTGTGTTTAGTATATTTATTTACATTTTTCAATGTATTTTGTGATATATCCATTTTATCCCCCAACTCCTTATTACTTTTCCATCTTTGGTAGTTTAGGGATTTTTCTTTTGTTTTAATGGATTCTATCACAATCTTTTTGCAAAGTTTGTCGAATTATGCGAAAAGGTGTAATTTATTGTATAAAATTTTATTTTTTTGGTTTTGTATAGTATTTTGAGGCAAAAAAAAGAAGGTCTAGCCTTCTTTCTGATTACATATATTTTTTAAATACCGATCTCATTATAATAACTTTGTCTATTATTTCTTTCATAAGTTCTTCATAATTTGAGTGATCATCAAAATTCAAACCTTTTATTCTATATTTAATCCTTGAAGCTTTCCCATTATCTAATCTATCCCAAACAAGTTTAAATCCTAATTCACTCTCAATAATATCTTTCTTATCCATAAGTTTATCAAATAACTCTTTATTGTCATTAATATACACATCTATAACAACATAAGAACTTTTATTTACTAAATTGATACTTATATGTGCTTCACTTGTTCCTAAAGCAACATCATACCAATGATCTGTTGTAGCTTTTCTAATATTAAAAGGCTTTCCATTCTGTTCTACTACTTCATTAAATTTATTCCAAAATTCTAATCTTTCAGATTGAGATTTATTTAAGTTGTCTTGATTATTTATTGCTTTAGTATTTTTTATAAATCCATTTGGTTTTTCTATAACTTCAAACATTGGAGCTGGATTTGAATCATCAATTTTGTATGCATGAAGTTCAATTAAAAAGAAATTCAACTCATTGTTTGTATTATTGTTCAACCATTCTATAGCACTTCTATGTTCTTCTTTAGCTTGTTTTACAATCCAAACAACCACTTTAGCATCTAATCCTGAAGCATAAGTTATAATTTTTCCTAAATGATCATGGTTTGAAGCTTCAAGCTGATTTTCAATAATTACTTTCGTTCCAGTTGTTTCATCTTTAGCAAAAATATCACATCTATAAGATCCAACATATGCCTCTTTACTTATATCAACTAAAGTTAAACCTAATATATCATTTAAATTTTCAATATTTTCTTCTTTTGATAGCCATTCTGAAAAATCATATTGTTCATGCTTCCATAAATCTCTTATATCAACTTCTACAAATTTTCCTATATTCATATCACACCTCCATTTATATTAAATTCGCACTCATCAATTCAGCTTGTTTAATTACTGTTGCAACAGCTTCATCTGCTTCCTTTGGTGGGTATTCGTATTTTCTTAAAAGTCTTTTTACTACTTTTCTCATATATGCTCTTGCAGATTCTTTTTTATCCCAATCTACCGTTCTACTTTTTCTAACTGTTTCTGTTAATTCATGTGCTAATTGAATTAAAACTTCGTCTTTCATTTCTTTTAGAACAATTGGATTTTTTACAAGTGCTGTATAAAATGCATATTCATCTTCGTTCAGTCCTTTTCCTTCTCCTTCTTGTGCTACTTCAACCATTTCCTTTGATAAAATCATTAGTTGTTCAATAACTTCAGCACTATCTATCAGTCTATTATTATACATTTTCATTAATTTCTGTAATTTTTCTGAAAATAACTCTGCTTTTACTACATTAGTTCTTTGGAACATTTTTATATTTCCTGACAATAATCTTTTTAATATATTGGCAGCAATATTTTTATGTTTCATATTTCTTATATTAGACATATATTCTTCTGATAATATTGCAATTTCAGGATTACTCATATTTGCTTTTTCAAATAAATCTATAATTCCTTCTTGTTGAATAGCTTGTTCAATTATATTGCTTATTTTTGCATTAACCTCTGTTGTTGTTAACTTTCCATTACCTGCAATTTTATTAATTCCTACTTTAACACCTTTAAAATACTCTACTTCCATTTTAGTTTTTTCATCTAAAAGTGTTCTTGCAAGTGTATCTGCCTGTGATAAAGCACTTGCTTCTACTATAAAGTCTTTTCTTTCTTCTTCATCAAATCCCAATACATAATTTATACCATCTGCTAAGCATTTTAATCTTTCTTGATTTGTACCATTTGTGAAATAAGAATAATCAAAACCATAAAACATATCTCGCATAATTTCTAGTTTTTCCATTAATATTTCGTATGCCTTAGTCAAATCAGGAATCTTGTCTTTATCTCTGTTAGTATATTGATTCAAAGCTTCTTTTAATTCACTTCCAATACCAATATAATCTACTATTAACCCTGCTTCCTTATCTTTATAAACTCTATTAACACGAGCTATTGCTTGCATCAATGTATGTCCTTTCATCGGTTTATCTATGTACATTGTATTCAATGAAGGAACATCAAATCCTGTAAGCCACATATCAACAACAATAGCAATTTTAAATTCGCTATCTTTTTTCTTAAATTCTAGTGCCATTTCTTCGCGATATTGTTTATTTCCAACTATTTCGTGCCATTCTTCAGGATCATTATTATTATCTGTCAAAATTACTTTTACTTTATTATTCCAATCAGGTTTTTGCCTTAAGATTTCTTTATATAAGTTTATCGCTGTTCTTCTACTTATAGAAACTATCATTGCTTTTCCAGTTAAAATATCTTTTCTTTGTTCATAATGTTCTATTATATCTTTTGCTAACATTTCTAATCTTTCTTGTGAGCCTATAATTGTTTCTAATCTTGATAATTCATGTTGGGACTTCTCAACAACTTCTGTAGTAGCTTGATCTGTATCTACTAGATCTTGGTATTCTTTATCAACTTGTTTTAACAATTCTTCATCTAAGCTTAATTTTGCTACTCTATTTTCATAGTATATTGGTACTGTTGCTCCATCTTCTACGGCTTGAGTCATGTCATATATATCTATATAATCTCCAAAAATTTCTCTTGTACTTCTATCCGCTAGATCAACTGGTGTACCTGTAAATCCTATAAAAGTTGCATTAGGTAATGCATCTCTCATATTTTTTGCATATCCATATTTAAAATCGCCAGTTTTCCTATTAAACTTAGCTGTCAATCCATATTGGCTCCTATGAGCTTCATCTGCAATAAATATAATATTCTCTCTATCACTCAGCATATCAGAGCCTTCTTCAAATTTTTGTATTGTTGTAAAAATTATTCCTCCCGCATTAACTTTAAGTAATTTTTTTAATTCTTTCCTATTTTTAGCATTTTGACATTTTTGTGGTAATACTTCTCTATTACATGTTGCAAATGTTGTAAATAATTGTTCATCTAAATCGTTTCTATCTGTTAAAATTACAATTGTAGGATTATCTAACTCCTTATCTTTTAGTAATAGTCCTGTGTAAAATACCATTGCAAAGCTTTTTCCTGATCCTTGGGTATGCCATACAACACCTGCTTTTCTTGTCTTTTCTTTTAGTGATTTTTTTGTACTATTTATTGCTTTCTTAACAGCAAAGTATTGATGATATCCTGCTAATATTTTTATTGTATTGGTTTCTGTATGTTGATATACAATAAAATTCAATATTAGATCTATTAGTCTATCTTTTCTAAATACTCCTTCTAATAATGTATCAACTTGGTCAAATCTATCTTCAGGGTTTTCTCCATTTTTTGATTTCCATGTCATATATCTAGTAAAATCTGCTGTAATTGTTCCTACCTGTGCATTTACCCCATCGCATATAACATTAAAAGCATTATAATAAAATAAACTTCTAATATCTTGTTGATAATTTTTTATTTGATTATATGCATTTTCAATTGTAGTATCTTCTTTCATCGCATTTTTCAACTCAAATACAACAACTGGAATGCCATTAATAAATATAATTACATCAGGTCGTTTTGTTTTATATTCTTCTATTGTATATTGATTAGCAACTAAAAAGTTATTATTTTCTATATTATTTTTATCTAATAAATAAGCAGTATACGTCCTATCTCCTTGAATTGGTATTTCAACTCCACCATACAATAATTTATAAAATTCTTGATTAGCTTGTATTAGTTCTAAATTAGTAAAACTTCTTATTTTTCTATAAACTTCATCAGCTATATCTTGTGTAATATCCTTGTTTATTCTATATAAACTTTCATAAAATTCATCTTTTAATATTACTTCTTTATAATCTCTTTCAATATCTGGTGCATATTTATAATCATATCCTAAGCCTTGTAATTGTTCGATTATTGCATTTTCTACTGCTTCTTCATTAAACATAATTTTCCCCCTAAATTATATTATTTACTAATTATATCCATAAACTTTTTCCCATTATTATTCATAGTCAAATAGCTATCTTGTCTATTTTCTTGTTGTACTCCATTTATACTTGTTATCCTTGTTGATTTAAATGATAATCCTATTATTCCTAATGAATTTAGTCTTTCAACTCTGAATAAATCTGCTCTATTAGTAGTATCACTTACTGTTCCATTATAAATCATTTTTAATAAATTTATATCTTGTATAAATAACCTATTTATTATTTCTGAATACTCACAAAATTCATTCCAACTAACTATTTTTTCAACATAAGCCTTAAATAATTTTGCTAACATTACACTTTTTTCTTTGTCTATAAAATTATTTAGTAATAACAAAATTCTTCCTAGTTCTTCTTCACATCTTTTAGGATTCATTTCTATTGTCAGCTTGTATCTTTCCAATTTATCATCACTTATCTGATTATTATTAAATTCATTAATGAATGTTAAAGTTTGCTTTAATAAGTTTCTATCATGAACATTTTTGCCAACTTTTAAAACTCCGACTATTGTATTAACTATTGGTAATTCTTTTAAAATTCCTTCATTCATTAAGGAATCTATACCTATTTCTAAATAATCACTAATTACATTCTCTGATGAATTAAATAGTGATTTTTCAAAATCATCTACTAATTTGTCCATTTTTTTGCTCCTTTGCTCATACAAATAGTTATTTGTATGACTAAATTTCTATTTTATCTAAGTCTATTTCCCCATTCATTAGCTTTGGTAATAGTGTGTCTCTTAATTGTTCTAATATTTCGTTTTGTTCTATATTAGCTCTAATTTTTTCATATATTTTTGAAATCTTTTCATCAAAATCTCTATTTGTTTCTTCTGTAGCATAAACATATTTTAAAGCATTCATATTTGCTTGATTTATCTTTAATTGTACAGCACCTGTAATAATTGATGATACATCTGTTGCTCTTAAACATTCCATTAAATGTTCTGTGGATATACCTTTTCCTTGTAATACATGTGCATGATTGTTAATCCAGCATTTTTTCCATATATATTGCAAAACGGGGGTATTGTCAGAATTTATAACACTTCCATCCTCTCCCATTAGTACAAATATATCATCAAATATATATTCATTAACATAGTCAATTATAGAGGTTGCACCATAATAAGGTATATTACCTTTTCTTTCTTCTCTATCTTTGCTTGATAATGGTTTTCTCTTCGAATCGAAATTAACACTAATTTCATCTAGTCTTTTTATACACCAGTTTTCAGGTATTAAACCTAATTCGCTTTCTACCATTTTTCCATTTGATGCTTTATAAGGATTTCCATCTTTATTCGGAAATTCAAATTCAATAAACCATCTTTTATATAATTGTTTTGTTAATTCAAACAAATTATCATTTGTCTGAGTATTATATTTAATTTTATCCGTAATTTTATCTAAGACAGCTACTAATTTATCTTGATATGCTCTTTCAGGTATTAATATATCCAAATTTCCATACATTTTTGCATTTATATTGCCTCGTGTACTTCCAGTTTGAATTTCTTTAACCCAATTTTTATATTCGCTCGTCATTGTATAATATTTTATATACTTTGGATTTACTTTGTCTTCATCTATACTAAATTTTATTAAAAATCCTGCATATACAAGATTTTTAATGCTCCCATCATAAAAATATGATTTTCCTGTACTATTTCCTGTTCTTGCAAAACATATATCATTTTTCTTTAAAACATACTGATTAGCTTTTGGATCATCAACGCTCATCATATCTTTATAATTTAATGTTCCATCTTCATTTATGTCTGTAATTCTTAAATATGTATATAATTCTTTATTATACTCAACAGCAGATGCACCAATCCCATAAGATCCACCATCAATAGATAAATCATTTAACTTATATCTTTTAAATTCCATATCCTATTGCTCCTAACACCTTTTTTATCTCTTCATCCAGCATTGCTGATTCTTTCATTTGCTCTGCCAATTTACTGGTTAAATCTGACATTTTTTCTTCAAAAGGTATTCCATCATCTTCTATTTCTTCTGTTCCAACATATCTACCTGGTGTTAATACATAGTTGTTTTCTTTTATTTCTTCTAATGTTGCGGATTTACAAAAGCCTAATATATCTTCATAATTTTCATCTTTTCTCCAATTATGATAAGTTTCTGCAATTTTAGTAATATCTTCTTCAGATAATTCCCTAACTTTTCTATCAATCATATGACCTAAGTTTCTTGCATCTATAAATAACACTTTATTTTCGTTATTTTTATTTTTTGTTCTTCTCATTATCCATAACGAACAAGGAATCCCTGTAGCATAGAACAATTGGCTAGGCATTGAAACAATTGCTTCAACGACATCTCCTTCTATCATATTTTTCCTTATCTCTCCTTCATTAGAAGTATCACTCGATAAAGATCCATTTGCTAAAACTGTTCCTGCCACTCCTGTTTGAGGATTCAAATGGTGAATCATATGTTGTAGCCATGCATAATTTGCATTTCCAGTAGGTGGAACTCCATACTTCCATCTTAGATCATCTTTTAGTTTTTCTCCTCCCCAGTCAGATATATTAAATGGCGGATTTGCTAATATATAATCTGCTTTTAATGTTTTGTGTAAATCGTTGTGAAATGTGTCTGCATTATTATCTCCTAAGTTTCCATCAATTTGTCTAATCGCTAGATTCATTTTTGCTAATTTCCATGTTGTCGGATTTAATTCTTGACCATATATTGCAACATCATTAATATTTCCTTGATGTTCTTTTATAAATTTAGAAGATTGAACAAACATACCTCCTGATCCACAACAAGGATCATACACTCTACCATTATATGGTTCTATCATTTCAACCAAAGTTCTAACTATACAAGCAGGTGTATAAAATTCTCCACCACCTTTTCCTTCTGCTGAAGCAAATTTACTTATACAATATTCATAAACTCTACCCAGCATATCCATTTCTTTGGCTTTGTCTGATCCAATATCTAAATTAGTAAATAATGTAACTAATTCTCCTAATCTTGTTTTATCTAATTCAGGTCTTGAATAATTTTTATTCAAAACATTTTTTAGGCTCGGATTTTCTTTTTCAATTATTTCCATAGCATTATCTATTATTTTACCAATCTCAGGACTATTTGCATATTGTTTAATATAACTCCATCTTGCTTCTTTTGGAACCCAAAATATATTTTCAGATAAATACTCATCTCTATCTTCTTCATCTGCATACTCATCTTTTTTTAACTCATCATATTTTGTTTCAAAAGCATCTGAAACATATTTTAAAAAAATAAGTCCTAAAACAACATGCTTGTATTCCCCTGCATCCATACTACCTCTCAATTTATCTGCGGCAGTCCATAATTCATTTTCATATCCTAATGTTGTACTACTTTCTATTTTACTCATGATTTCCCCCATCAATCAATTATAACTTTTCTATTATATCTTATATCATAAAATTCTTTTTTTCTCAATAATTTACGACTTTTTTTGATAAAAAATACCAGTACAAAATTATACTGGCATTTACTCTTTTTTCTAATCTCACAAAATTACTTTTCACGATAATAAATTTATACCTAAATGAGTCCCCATTCATTTAGATATATCTGACTACTTTTTACTTGCATATAGCTTATCAAATGCAATTTTCTCTTGTTGTTCCATATAGTCATCAATGCTCTTTTTTCTGAACAATATCCTTCCACCTACTCTAAAGTGTGGAATTTCGTTTTTTCTAACCATTTGACCTACTAGCCAATATGAAACTCCTAAATATTTTGCTGTTTCTTCGGTTGTTAAAGTAGTCCTCTCTATTTTTTGATAATTCTCTAGATCTGCCATATTTCTCACCTCCTATATAAAATTATATAAGAGTGCTTTTATAAATCCAAACCTTTTACAAAAGATACTTAAATATTCCAACAAACTCTATCATAATCATTTTGAATGTCGCATAGACTTTTTATTTTTTCTTTTAAATACTTACCATTTTCACTAGATAATCTATTATTAACAATAGCAACATTTATTATTAAACAAATATGATTAAATTCTTCATTTTCAGCAATGTCATGAATAATATATTCAGGAATTTCAAAGTTTATATGCTTTTGTAAATCATTTTTTATTTTATCTATTTTTTCAATATGTTTCTTTATAATTTCATATTTTTCTTCAGTTATTGAATAATCTTGATTATTTCTTCTCATATTACTTTTACTCCTCCTTCTTCTATTATAACATATCTGCTCATTAAAATGAACACTTTTTAGTATTTTACTCATTTTAGTGAGTAGGTTTTGAATTATATTTTGCTAAAATTATTTTTGAAAGGAGCCAATATTATGGATTTTTCAGATTTAGTAGCTTTAAAAATAAAGGAATTAATGAAAGAAAAAAATATAAATTCAAATCAACTTTCAAAATTAACTGGAATTTATAGCTCTACTATTGCAATGTTTTTAACTAGAAAAAATAGAACTATTCGACTTGAAAATTTATTATATATTTGTGATGCTTTAGGAATTAAATTATCAGAATTCTTCTCAGATAAAAGATTTGATGAAGCTGAAGCAAATGAATGGAGAAAAAAGCCTGAACTATAAAAGATGTATATTACTAGCTTAATTAATATACATCTTTTATTGAATTATAATTTAATTATTTTTATATTTATCTCTTATATATAAGATTGTAGCATATTCGTGCTTACAGTTGTTTGGATATGGGCAATTACACTCTATTTTTTGTATTTTATTATTCTTATTCATTATTATATTTACTTCATATTCTTTTCCAAATTCTGTTCCTTGAACAAATGCTGTATATTTATTTAAACTTTTATTACAAGAGTATACCATATTGTTTGAATAATAATCTTTTCCTCTGATTTTTATCTGTGTTTCAAATAAATCTTCTATTTCATCACTATGTATATCTATATTAATTCCTTCGTCAATATCATTCCAATATATTTCAGGCTCTTCATAATTTGATAAATCTTCATTTATACCTAATAAATCGTTAACTGCTATTTTATAACTTCTTATTATTTCTTTTTCTTTTAACTCTAATAATGATTTATAAATTTCATTTGGAAATTCCGTTATATCTATATTAGCTCTATTTTTCCATTCTTTTATTGTATTTAATGAAGCATTTCTAGGTTGCATCGTTTTTGACTTTAACCCTGCTACTATAAATTCAGTTCCTTTAAATGGATAGTCTCTTAATATCTGTATAATAAAAACTAAATTATTACTATACTCATCAGATAACCCCATTATAGTTTCAGGATCTGAATAATGTTCTTGTAAATTTATTGAACTTTGTAATATATCTATGCTTTTATCTACGTACTCCTCTTTTTGTAATAAATATTCTAAACAGTAATATCTCTCAAATGGATTTTCTTTAAATTTCTCAAATATTTCATCAATTAATTCAATTTTTGAATTATATTTTAATATATCAATTACTTGTTTTAATCTATTTCCCTCTACTACTATTTCTTTTTTTAATGTATTATATACTTTTTCTCCATCTAATAGATCTACTATTTTTTCTGCTACTTCTACATCTTCTTTGCTTTTTTCTTCTTTATTAAATAAATACATGGAAATCATTATTGGTATATTATAATAATCAATATTATCAATGTGTTTCTCAAATTGTTCTAAGAAACCTTCATATATTTCAATATAATTTTCATAACATGAAATTCCTTTAAAAGGCTCTTCTGAAATTAGTCCTTCCATTATACTACATATACCTTTAAATTCTTCATCAGATAAATCTGCTCTTTTTAATACTTTTAATAAATCAATTTTTTCAGCTACTTCATAAGATAGATACCCTAATGCTATTTCATTATCGCATCCATTCGTTATTAGCCATTCATTTATACTTTCATTTTCGTTTTTTAATGAATTAACTAGATAGATTTTTCCCCATCCATTAACTTTCTTCACTAGCATAAATCTAATATCATTAATATTTGGTAAATTACTTAAAGCAATATTTGCATATAATGTAAATTCATCGCATAGTGCAAGTTTTTCTATAACTTTAACTAACTCATCTTTATCTGAAAGATCTATTAATCCTATTATAGCAATACCTATCTTTACTGCTTCAGGATTTATTGAACACATCATTAAATATATTGCAAGTTCAAATAATAGCTTATTATCAATTTCTTTGGCATTTTCTATTATCCAACTTAGTAAACTATCTATAGTTGATAAAACCCTCTTATCATTATTTTTATAATATTCATTTATAAGATTTCCATTTAACGCTGTTGAATCTTCTTGTAATAATTTTAATATTTTTTTCAAAAATTCTAGCTGTTCTTCATCAACTTCATTTTTTGAGTGAAAATATGATATTCCATCTAATGCTCCTAATGCAAATTTCATTTTATTAGGTTGGCAATCAGTATATTTATCCAAATTAAAATCATCTTTTAACATTCCATTTACTTTTATACTTTTATTAATATATTCATAAATACTTTCCATTTTTCTCACTCCCACTACATATTATCATATTTCAGGCAAAAAAAATAGAGGTACAGAATATTTAATATTCCATACCTCAAAATTTAGTAAATAAAATAATAATTCAATATAAATATATGAATTCAAAATTATTATTTTCTTTATTATATAGTTTTTTATTCAAATGTCAATACTAACAGCCTGTTCTAGGAAGTTTTTGTGTTGTTTCTATTTCTTTATAATAAGTAATTGTAGTCCAGTCATCTTTATCTTCAACATAAATATCTTTATAATTTCCTGATACTTTCGTGTGATTTACAAATATAAATCCATTTGGTAAATTATCTAACATATCACAATATAATCTAGGTTGTTCAACTTCTCTAAAATCTGCTTTTACTGTTCCAAATCTAAATTCAAAGTCTGTTATGAATTCTCCCTCCTGTAATGTAACATCTGTAAATTTCACTTCATTATTTACTAATGTACTTAAACCATCTTTTAACACTATATAATCATCGCTTAAATTAGTTTTATACCATACAGAATATGTTAAATCTTCATTCCATGTTCCTGTATAAATCTTATTTGCTCTTAGAGCATTTGTTGGTAATGAATCACTCCATGTAAAATTGTCTAATGCAATATTGGATTTATTATGAATATTTGAAAAATCATAGTATAT
Source organism: uncultured Bacilli bacterium (assembly GCA_948687865.1). Next base: position 8,216 of record CAPQQE010000008.1, on the reverse strand, counting down.
ACTATCTTTACTTTGAGTCTCTTTAAAGCCTTCTTTGTTAACTTCAATATCAATATCCACATTGTCATTCTCTGCTTCTACATCAACAATTTCTTGATGTTTTACTATCTCGGCATTAAATATTTCATTTGTTAGTATATAATAATCAGGGCTTTCAACCTCTTTTAAAGTATATTTTCCTTTTAGTAGTTCTTTTGTTGTAGCTTCCCCATTCTTATCTGTAATTAGAGTATCTACCAAATTATTTTCTTTATCATACACTTCAAATTTAGCATTTTCTAATCTTGTACCTTTTATATCTCCATTGTATTGATTATCTTCTTTACTTAATTTTGTTACTCTTATATAACCTTTTATTAGTTCATTTTCAAAAGTTAAATCAGTAATTTGATCTTGTGTTAATGTTACTGCTTGTGGTGTTTCATTTAATACATAAATTTCTAATGTTTTTGTTTCTTTCACTATGTACTTTTTATCTATTCTTAATCTTTTACTTGTAGCTTCTCCGTTTTCACCTGTGATTAAAGTATCTACTAAATTGTTATCTTCATCATATACTTTGAATTCTACACCTTTTAATTTTACTTCATTGTTATCTTGATCTACTTTTATTACTTTGATTTGACCTTTCTTTAATTCATTTGCAAAAGTAACTGTTTTTATTTGTTCTGCCTCCAATGTTACAGTTTGTGGAGTATCATTTAATACATAATTTTGTAAAGTTTCTTTTTCTCTAATTGTTAATTTTGAATAATCTCTTATTGCATATCTTGATGTATATGCTTCTCCGTTTTCATCTGTTGTTATTGTTTCTAAAACTTTTCCGTTTTCATCTAAAACATCAAATTTTACTCCTTGCAATTTCACTTCTTTATTGTCTAAATCAACTTTTATTACTTTTACTTGACCTTTCTTCAATTCATTTTCAATAGTATTCTCTTCAGTTGTATTCCACTTAACTTCAACAGTTGTATCTTCTGCGAGATTATACCATTTTCCTGTATTTTTTTCGATTAGTTTATAATTTCCAGTTCTTAAATTTTTAATGCTAATTTCTCCATTTACATCTGTCGTATAAGTTCCAATTACTCTTTGAAATTCTTCTGAATATAAGTCAAATTGTACATTTCCTAGTGCAATTTTGTGATTATCTTTATCTACTTTGTATATTTTTAAATTTCCTTTTTTATGATCATTTGTTATATTTTGAGTAGTAGATTTATTATACTCTACATTTACATCAAAAGTAGCTTTATTTATAACATAATTATCATTTGTAGAAATTTCTGTTAGCTTATAGTTTCCTTGATATAGTCCGCTAAATGTTGCTATACCATTTGAATTTGTAGTAGCATTTGCAACTACAGTTTCATCTGCTTTTGTTAATTGAAATGTTACACCTTGTATTGGTTTTGAAGTATCGCTATCTGTTTTGTTTATTTGTATTTTTCCTGTATTAGTTTTTACATTTAATGTGGCTCTACCTACTCCATCTCCAAAAGGGTCATAAGTAACTGCATAATTTTGTGTTGCATTAATTCTTGTTTTTCCATAAAATACTGGATAAGTTTTGCATTTTCCTTGCACATTTATAATTGCATTACTTATATCTTTATTCATTGAAGATTTAGGAATTTTTAAATATAAACTTTCACTTCCTGCAAATGAATTTGTTTGAGTTCCACTTCCGTTTGTTATTATAGCTCCTTCAGGTAAATTAGCTGTTGATGTAACTGTATATGAAGCCATATCAACACTACTACTAACATTAAATTTTTGTACCCAATAATTACCTTCTTCATATAAGCTTCCTGAAGTTCTCATTGTAATTGTTCCATCTGAAGGTGTTTGATTTCCGTATCTTCCTATATTTACTAGATTCACTACTGCATTTGCTATTTTTGTTCCTCTTTCATCTCCCCCACGATATCTAGTAGCAGGATCATAACCATATAAAATACTATATACTGCTTGTTTAGTTGCAACAAATGCATCATATTTGTTTTCAACTCCTAGCTCTGCTGGAGTCTTATATGGATATCCATTTATTATTGTTCTCCAAATTTGAACATTATCTAATACTGCATCTATATCTACTGTGTAACCATCGTATTCTCCTACACCTGGATATTCTTTATTCAAACAGTATGCTGGATACTCAACACCATCTTTTTGATATGTAACAAAAGTTGTAATTATATAATACCATCCATTTTTATCTGCATTCCAATATTGCAAGTGATATCCACAATCTCCTTTATCTTGCAAATTTGCTTCACTTATTTCTGTTGCAAATGAAAATCTACTAAATGTAGAGCACAATGTTAAGATTAATAATAACATTGCTATTACTTTCTTTCCTTTTACTTTTATCATATTATCTCTTTCCTTTCCAATCAAAAAAAGCACCTGTAAAAGTGCCTTTTAAAATAATATTAAATTTTTATATTAAATAACATTCTGTTGTTATATATTTCCCATTTCTATAATAATCTTGTGCATATATTCTTATAGTTCCAAATTTCCAAGCTATTTTATCTTTCACTCTTTTTTCAGTAAATGTAAATTGTGTTGTAACTTCTGTAATTGAACTATCTACAACAATTTCATACCCATAAAGTTTCATATCTTCTGAAGGATTGCTATTAATTATATTTCTTATTTCAGCAATTTTCTTTTCATTTATTTTATATTCTTCAGTAGGTGCTGTATTTTCTTCTACTAATACATTTTCTTGTGGTATTTCTTTATTTATAGTAGAATCTTTATTATTTTCAATTTCATTTTGTTTTACTATAGCTGTATTTACTTCCTCTACAACTTGATTATTATTTTCTTGCATTATATTTTTTTGATTGTTTGCTTCTTTCTTTATTGTATTTGTTACACTATATGTAGCAACTTCTGAATTTTCTTGTTTAATATTATTTATTTTATCTTCTATTATAGAATTATTTTCTATTTCTTTTGATTCATTAGTATCTACAATATCTAGGACTTCCTGTTTTTCTTCAATTATAGAGTCCTCACTTTGAATATTTTCAAAATTTGCTACAGTTAAATCTTGTTCTGATTCTTTTTCTGCATTTTGTCCCATATAATATAAATTTACAAAGTTTCCTACTAAAATTATTAAAACTATAATTATTTTATTCATAACAATCATCTCCTACTATAATTATAAAACCTTAATAGGAAGATTCCAAAACCCTTTTAGAAAATTTTAATAAAATTTATTGTCCATAATTCATTCCATCCATAGACTCTATAGCTTGAACACATAGTCTTTTATCTTTTTGACCTGTAACACAAGTAATTAGAGTGATCCTATTATCTTCAGTTGCACCTAGATAACTCCAGTCCTCTTCATTTATTATTTCCTTTGTTGTTACTACATATCTTTTAGTTCCATAGTTTGTTTGATAATAAATTTCACTACCTATTTTAATCTTCTTTAAATTTTTAAAGAAATCTCCATTACTTCCTGAATTATGAGAAGCTAAACCTACATTTCCTTCATAAATACTGGTTGATGGGAAGTGTCCTATTGTTTCAGATAAAGTAGTTGATTCTACACTTTCTCTTATTGGTGCATTATCAAGTAAAATATCAGGAATTGTCAAAGTTCCTATTTCATCATCATAATGAATAATATCTTGTTCTATATTTTCGAGTGCTGTAGCTTCTAATTCTTCGTTATCTCCAACTTCAATACTTTCTACATCTTTATTAGCTTTATAAATTGGATATTTATATGTAAAAAAAATAACTCCTGTAAGAGCTATAATTGCAATTATAACAACTGCTATTATAAATTTATTTTCTTTTTTCATCTACAAGTCCTCCTATATTCTAACTTCAACAATATATTTTTCTTTTTCATTGCCATTTACTAGCATTTTTATAGTTGTTCCATTCTTACTTACAGTTATCATTTTTCCTTTCAATTTTTTTGTTAAATTCTTAGATAACTCTAATTTGTATTTATTAGTTGTTTCAAATAAACTAAACCTATCTAACTTTATCTTTCCAGCTTTTGTAGCTCTTACTTTTCCTACTTTTTTATATTCTCCATCTTTATAGTTATAAACTGTTACATTTCTTGTTAAAAAGAATACTATTACTAAAATAATTCCTGTTGTCCCTCCAATTACTGGCAATACATTATTCTCTTGTTTTTCTTCTACTACTTCAGGCTCTTCTTTTTCATATTTTACAACATAGGTAATTGGATGTTCTTCAGTCTTAGTTGCTGTTCCAAAATATTCAGCTGTTACTGTATATGTATTAGGATAATCAACTCTTTGCTTGGTAACATAATAACATTTAGCAGTATATGTATTAGCAACCTCATATTCTCCAATCATTTTTGTAGATTCTACTTCCCATTCAACATTTAGAAGATCCAATGTTAATCCATTTTTTATTGTTTGTTTCGGTATAAAATCCAAATCATTCTTTTCTAGATTAGTATAATTTATTGTTTCTTCAATTAAATCCTCTCTAAAGCCATTATAGTTTGTCTTGATTTTTAAAGTATTAGGATTCAAAATATATTCCCCTATATATCCATCTTTTTCATATTTGATTGTATTTTCTAATTGTTCAATAATTTTATCTTTATTATTTGTTTTTGATAATATAGTTTTAGTTGTATTTATATCTATCGTTTCTGATGTATTTCCTCCTTCAGCAGTATAATCTACATACTTGTATTTGTTTCCATCAACTTCTATTTCTTTAGATAACATCTCTAAAAATGTATATTTCTCTGATTCCATAACTTGATATGTTTTATAACAATTTAACTCATCTTCAGTAATTTTAGTTTCTTCCATTGTTACTGCAAAACAATTTACTGTTGTAAGTAAAGTACAGAAACTACAAACTGCTAATATTTTTTTAAACCACTTCATTTTAACCTCCTAAAATTTGAATATTCCTATTTTATTTGCTATATAAGTTGCTCCAATGGAGCATAAAATTAGTATTCCTATATAAAACAATACATGAAATATTCTTATCATTATTTCAAATAAAAAAAGTAGTATTTTAATAAACGATTTTTGTTCATTAACCACTACTTCTTCATCATATTTTTGTCTGACTTTTTGCTTTTTTAAATATTCTTTATAAATATTTTTACTCACTTTTTACCTCTTTTCAAAAAGTTAAATATACTATTTTTTTCTATTACTTCTATTTTATTTGATTTCTCTGCAATATAATCTTTAAAGATTTCGTGATAAATCTCTGTATTTACATTATCATTAAAAGTATCTGAAGTATATTCTGAAAAGAATATATTTTTCACTATTCCTCTTAATGTTCTTTTAAATTTAGCCTTTTCTTCATCACTAGAAAAATTGAATATATAATTTACTTCAGGAATCTTCTCTAATAAACTTAAAACTCTAAATGTTTCATCTGTTTCCCATGTCTTTGTTCCTCCTACTATTATCTTAACTTCTTTTGATAAGAAATTATCTAGTGTATTTTCATTTAAAGTTCCATAATCATAAATATAAAAATCATAACCATATTTCATTGCATCAATTTTATTGGTATTACTATAAAGATCAATTCCTCTATACGAATACATATTGTCTTTTTTAATTACTCCTTCTAATGTTCCAATATTTTTTATTTCATCTTTATCTGTACTGCAAATATAACAGGCATTCATATTTAAACTTTTTAAAAACATTGTAATTAAAATAGCTTGTGTCGTAACTCCTATATGCTTTTCTGTTCCTGATACTGCTATATTTACAAATTGTTTTAAAGTCTTATATTCCTTCTTTACAATTACTTTGTTTTTCTTTGTTTCTTCAACCTTTTGTCTAAACCTTATAGCATCTTTATATTGACATCCTTCAGCACTTAAACAATTTCTAAATTGTTCCTTTTGTTCATAGTAAGTTTTTGCATTTACAAAATTGTAGATTCCTTCATTAAATAGTTTTGAAAGTAGTCTATCTCCTTCTTCATGACCTAAAGCAACTACAATAACTCTAATATTATACATACTCTTTATTGCTACAATAGATTGTATGATTTCCTCTTCACTTTCTTTTGTTGAATCAACATCTATAATTATTTGTTTATAATTATTTAAGTTCTTCAGTTCTTGAATTGCAAATCTTTTTAAACTATCAACTCCTGTTAATACTTGTGGAGTTTCAAATCCATTTTCTTTGCATACTTCGTAAATTAGTTTTTCATTTTCTCTAGTGATTGCTAAAATCAATTTTATCCCTCCTTTGCAACAAAAAAGACTACCATTTCTGATAATCCTTCTTTAATTTTATAATTTATTATAAAAATCCATAATTCCAATTAAATATTGCCCTAAACTAGAATTTTCCTGTTTATCTCTTTTTATTCCATTAGTCATTTCATTTAATATTGCTAAATTTCTTTCAGTTATTTTTGTTGGTATATAGTGTTTTTCTAGTATTCCTTTTATTAATTCAAGCTTTGGTAATTCTTGGCTATTGGTTTGTTGCATTATATATATTAATTCATGTTTAGCTTTTTCACCATTATCAAATCTCATACTATAAAGATATATTGCTTTTGCTAATTCCCATTCTTTTCTTTCTATATAATAATATCCTAAGTTTCTATAAAATCTTGCCATATCAAGTGGATTATATATCTTCTGTATTGTTTCTAAAGTAGCCTTTTTGTATTCTTCTAACTTTCCTTCCATTTTATATATTTCAACTTCTTCAAAGATTGCTTCTGTATTATATGGGTTCCATCTTAATGCTTGTTTTAGCATTTCTCTTGCTTTGCTAAAATTCTTCTTTTCTACTGCAATTGATCCTAAATAAGTATAGCCTATTGAAAAATCAGTTCCTGTTTCTTTAAATTCTTTTCCTTTTTCGTCATTTAAAATTAACATATATTCAATTGGATTTCGTGGTGTAAAATATTTATAAACTCTATCATCTTTAAACATTACTTTAGAAATATCTACAAATTTATTTAACTCTGTTTCAGCATTATTTAAATCTCCATTTTTTAGATATTTTATTCCATTATCTAAATGACTTGTAACATCATTTTCTATTGCATTATTAAGCTCTTGTAATTTTTCTTCATCTAAATTTCTTGTAAATAATCTGCCGATTTCCTTGATTATTTCATGAGCCATTGGATGTTTTTTGTATTTTTCAGCTTGGCTTTTTAAATACTTAATATTTTCTTCTTTATTATCTGTTAAGTTTGAATGTATTTCATTTACTATCTCTTCATAACTTTTTTCTTTTTTATTAAATAACCCCATATATAATTCCACCTTTTTATGTTTTATTGATATTTGAATATTATCATATTTTTTCCTATTTTTCAACAATTTACACTTCATTTCCCCAACAATCCCAACCATCTACTGTTTGTCTTGCAAATAATTCTATTCTAGGCATATCTCCTACAAGTTCAACTATTTTATCTCTTACTATTGCTGGTTTTTTGCTATGTTCTTCTATATGAGTGTCAATTATTTGTGATACTTTATTTGACTTTCTTTTTATTGTTCCCTTTGTTCCAATTAAACAAAGTTCTGAATTTGCTCTAGTCCAATGTCCTAATCCGAAAAACCATGTATCACTAACTTTATTTCTTTTTACCCAATTAAATCCACAAGTTTTGTACTTAAATCCCCATTCTTTCATAACTTTTAGTCCATCTAATAAGCAAGGAAAAGTTACCCATAAGAAAAGGACACAATCTTTTTCTGATATATTCTTGATTGTATCCTTCATATTAACTATTTCTTCAACTTTCATTGTCTTATAATGTTTTTCAGCCGTTCCCATTCCATCTCTCCATGTATTATAATGCCATGGCGGATCTGCATAAATTATATTATATTTATTTTCTGTATTATTTATATCTACTATCAATTAAACCTCCTTACTTCCAAATAAGTATTCTCTAGGATTTAGAAAATCTCCACTTTGTGATTTTCTAATTTCAAAATGTAAATGTGAACCTGTGCTATATCCAGGATTCGGATCACGATTAGGATCTCCTCCTTGAATTCCAACAACAGTCCCTTGCTGTATTTCTTGTCCTTCTATCACATCAATCCTAGCCAAATGTGCATAGAAGGTATAATAAATTGTTCCGTTCTCAGTACTATGTTTTATTTCTACACAATTTCCATAGCCTTGTTGTACTCCTGCAAATACAATAGTTCCTTTTTC
>CAPQQE010000007.1:26209-26657 GCA_948687865.1 uncultured Bacilli bacterium | reverse complement strand
AGTTTCCCTGCTGCTACCCTTGTAATATATGGCATTAGATTATTTGGTATACCTTTTGGATCTTCCCCAATTAGTCCACTTTCATGTGCACCAATAGGATTAAAATATCTAAGTATAGCAATATCCCACGAATTATCTGATGCATATATATCTTTTAAAATTTGTTCTATGAATAATTTAGTTGTGCCATATGGATTTGTAGTACCTCCTATTTTACAATCTTCTGTTATAGGAACTACTTCTGGATCTCCATATACAGTCGCAGATGATGAAAATACAAACTTTTTAACATTATATTTTTTCATAGTATCAAGAAGTACTAATGCACCTGAAATATTATTTATATAATATTCTATTGGCTTATTTACTGATTCCCCCACTGCTTTATATCCAGCAAAATTAAGAACTGCCTCAATCTCATTTTCTTCAAATACTTTTTCAAGAGAGG
>CAPQQE010000007.1:24203-26199 GCA_948687865.1 uncultured Bacilli bacterium | reverse complement strand
TTCTATCTAAATAATCAATTTCATAGAATTTAAAATCTTTACCTGTTATTTTCTTAATCGCATTTAATGACTCTTTCTTACTATTTGAAAAATTATCTATTATAATAATTTCTTTTCCTGCGTTTAAAAGTTCTACACATGTATGAGACCCAATATATCCTGCTCCCCCAGTTACTAATATTTTTTTCATTTCTTATCTCCTTATCTATCAAATACATAAATTTTATAATGAAAATAATAAATATTATTAATAGATTGCTAAAAATATATATTTATTATATAAGATTTTACTCTAAAAACAATTTCCTTGTTATGAAATTAAATACCATAACAACTAAAGTTGCGATTACTTTTCCAATCATATTATATAAAGTAAATTTTTCTATACATATCCATAATATTAATTCGTTTATTCCAAGACCTATCATACTTAATATTATAAATAGTAGAAAGTTTAATCTTGAATCTTTTTCTTTATCTACATCAAATACAAATTTTACACTTGCCCAATAATTAAATATTGTTGAGATTGAAAAACCTATTATAGTTGATATTCCATAATGTATTCCAATAATATTTGTACATATATAAAATATTATCCATTCAAGTAATGTAGCAAATACACCCACAATACCAAATTTTACAAGTTGAGCAATTAAGTGTTTTAACTTATCCTTCATATTATTTTTCCTCATTTAAATTTCTACTTATTATATATCTTGGTCTTCTTTTTGTTTCATTGTAAATTTTACCTACATATTCTCCAATAATACCAAGAGATAACATTTGCACTCCTAAAGCAAGCCATATAGAACATGTTATAAACGCTAAATAAGATACTTCATTTCCTATAAGTTTTATTATTAGACAACAAATTAACGCGGCAATACTTATAAAAAATATTGTTATACCTAAATTTAGTACTAATCTTATTGGTTTTACACTAAACGATGTGATACCATCCCATGCAAAATTAAGCATTTTTTTAAGTGGATATTTACTTTCTCCTGCAAACCTTTCTGCTCTTTCATAATATACAATGTCTGTTTTATATCCAATAAGGGGGAATATTCCTCTTAAAAATAAATTTACTTCACCAAAATTTTCAAGTTCATCTAATACCCTTTTACTAGCTAAGCGATAATCTGCATGATTATATATTATATCAACACCCATAAATTTCATAAATTTATAAAATCCTTCAGCAGTTGTTCTCTTAAACCATGTATCAGTTTTTCTTGCGCTTCTAACTCCATATACTATTTCTGATCCTTCATAGTATTTCTCAAGCATAGAATCAATTGCATTTATATCATCCTGAAGATCAGCATCCATGCTTATTATTACATCAGCATATTTTTTAGCAGTCATAAGACCACCCAACAATGCATTTTGATGTCCTCTATTTCTAGATAATGAAATACCTGTAAATAACTTTTCTTTCTTTGATATTTCTTCTATTAACTCCCATGTCTTATCTTTTGAACCATCATTAACATACATTACTCTACTACTACTATTAATAATTTTATCCTTTATTAATTTTTCCATTTTTTCTTTTAATCTTTTTGTTGTTTCATTTAATACCTCTTCTTCGTTATAACAAGGTATTACTACATAAAGTATTTCATTTTTTTTCATTTTACTACTCTCCCTACTAATTTAATAATACTATATTAATTCAAATTATTCAATAGTTATGATAATTTAACAATTATAACATCATCTATTTTTTTAATTGAACTTTTTTTGGGATATATATCTAATTCACTCACCTTACTTTTATATTTTTTAATTTGATCCACTGTAGGTAACATATAGTTATACCCTAGTGTCTGTGATAAACCATATATTCTAAAATTACACAAATAATCTGTACTTTCATCCCATTCATAAAATGAATAGCCAAGTGTTTCCCCTCTAACAGATACAGATGTAGATTTTGGCTTATGAGTACCAATAAATATAATTGTTATATTTTCCCTATCAATACCAT
>CAPQQE010000007.1:22830-24193 GCA_948687865.1 uncultured Bacilli bacterium | reverse complement strand
AATCTAACATATCAATTTTATTCATAATATCTTGAGTCAATCTAACATCTTCTTTGAACCTATTATAATCACTATAGAACAAATCATTTGTTGATTTTATCTGGATTAAACAGACCAATATTGTTAAGGTATATAATATTTTTTTTAGATAATCTTTATTAGTTGTATTTATATGTAACATTGTAAATAATCCCAATATAAATGGTAAATTCATTTGAGTCCTAATAGCAGAAGTATTGCCCATTATTATCTCAAGTAAAAACGGAGAAAATAAAGATATTAAAATAGCTAAAGATGTTAATAAAAATTTAAACTTTTTAGTTGTTAACATTTTTATTAGATATGTAATTGTAATAATTATAATTATCAGATAAGAGTAATTAAAGAAAATTACAAATATTACTATCATTTTAAATATATTTTTTATATCCACAAAATTATTATCTTCATTATTAAATATCTTTTTAATTACAAAAACAAATGAAATTAGTCCAATATAAAGTGGATAAAATGCTTGATATATTCCCATAGAAATAAATAATGTTATTAATGAATATGAGTAAAAAATATTTTTATTTTCATATATTGCTATATAACTAAAATATACAGAGGTTATTAGTAAAAATAGCCCAATTGAAATTTCTGCATTCATTAATGAAAAATTAAGCATTTCTGCAAGTACAGGGCTAGTTACTATAAAACTTCCTAATATTAAAATAGTATATGTTTTTCTTTTTTTATTTATAATTCTATCAACCAAATTAGATAATAATACTACAGATAATATTAAAAATATTATCATTATAAAATTGTTAATTAATGGATTAAATCTAGAACCATAATGAGTTATTTTTTCTAATAAAACAACTCCCCATCTTCCCATTGAAATCCAAGGAAAATCACTAGCAGTAGAATTATTTACAGGTACTTCATTATCTATTGATATACTATAGTTAAATATCTTAATAAAATATGTTAATAATGTTATTATTAATAAGTATATAATTTGATTTTTATTATTTTTTATATATTCTTTAATATTTCTTACTTCATTTTTCATAATTTTCCTCTATTCATATATAAATTGTATTGTTTCGGGTAATCCATAATAATTTCTAATATATATGTTTATATAATCATAGCCATCAAAATATGGTTCTTCTGATCCATACACTTCACTTATCTTTCTTTTTAATTTTATAGATTTAATGTCCTCTCCATTTTTTATTTTCTCACTAGTTTTTATAAGTATAGTATCATTATATTTTTTAACTGAATTATTAATATAATAACCATATATTATAGTACACATATTATATAAACTTATAAAGAAAAATGGAATTAAAATATAATAAATATTAAT
>CAPQQE010000007.1:19466-22820 GCA_948687865.1 uncultured Bacilli bacterium | reverse complement strand
CACTTTTAGTTGGAGTTGGTAAATCTTCTGGCATTGTTCCACCTATTTTTTTAATTGTTTGTCTAACTGCTTTCCCAACTTTATTATGCGTTATGCAGGCATCATCTTCATTATTAATATTTTTATTTTTTAATATATCAGCAAATGCATATACAAAAAGTAAAAAACAAACAACTTCAAACATCGTTACTGATCTAAGTGGAAAATATGGTGCCATTATCATAGATGCTTGTGATCCTATTGCGCCTATTATTAAATATATAAATTCATATTGTTCTTTCTTATAAAAATAAAATACAATCATATACAATATTAAAGATAATTGTATAAAAAATATTAACATTATAAATATCTTATATATTTTAATATCAAATATATTATACATAGATATAAAGTAACCTTCATATTTAGTAATAGTTAGTAATAATATTATAAGTGTTGAAATTATTGATATATTAATTATTTTTTTATTTTTGGTTAATTTATTATTTTTAAACATAAAATATAAACTTACTAAAAATAATGTTATACAAAATAATTTAGTATCTTGACCAAAATTGTTAAATAATATCTCTGGGATATTTCTTTTAATTTTACCAACTAAACTTAAACTATAAAAACTACTATCCATAGAAGCTCTTACTGCTGAACCTGGGGACAACATTAGAATTAAAAATCCAGTTATAGCTACTATAATCATAATTATATGATTTTTATTTTTACTTTTCTTAATAATTAAGTCATATAAACCATATAAAAGTATATATGATACTGCTAATACACTCATTTGTTCTTGAGACCATGCTGATATAAATATTAAGAATGCGCATAATATATTTTTTGTTTTACCATCATATAAATATACAAATAATAAAAATGGTAATAATGGTATAAAATATAAAACTGATGCTGTAATCCATAAAATGCCACCTCTAAGTACCATTATTTCAAATAGCCCATAACATAAAGCCGATGCTAGTGCAATCCTCCAATCATCTATTTTTAGTTTTTTACATATTTCTTCTATTATAGTTGATGTTGGAATTGCTTTTAGTTTTTTACATATTATTTTATATATTAAATAAAATATAAATACTGTAACTATACTTTGAAACAATCTATATACAGGTAATCCTAATTTTAACAAAATTATTTCTATAAAGAAATATAATACTCTACCTCCCCAATTTTGATAATGGAAATTTAAAAAATTAAATACATCTAGTAAACTTGCATTCATTCCTTTGTTCCCACTGTATCCTACTAGATAACTAAGTGATGCATATCCATAATCATCATGGAATAACCATAAAAAGTGATTGCATAATGATACTATTAAAAACATACATACAAAAATTAATAAAATTTTATTTTTTTCTCTTTTTTTCATGACTATACCTCTAATTTTCTAAATCCCATACATCAATTAAAAAATCATATCTCTTCTTAATTTCCTTTTCTTGAAATTTATTTAATCCATATGTTTTTCTATAATATTCGTGTATACTATTTATTTCTTTAAAATGAGCTTTCTTTTTCATTGTACTGCTTACATTGGTCCCATGAACTCTATAGTAATTTAATGATTCATGATTATATGCAATTTTACCCTTATACATTACATTAACATAGAATAACCAATCACCTGCTTGTTTATAATTTTTTGATAAATTAAATTCTTCATCATAATTATCATTTTTAATTATACAAGATGATACATTTGCTATTGTACAATTCAAAAATGAATATTTTTTATATTCTTCTTGACCCTTATTTATAAAATTGGCATCCCAATGTCCTGTTTTTAAAATATCAATTTCAGGAACAATACTTCTCATTATAATTTTACCATTAACGTCTATAAATGCCGTATTAGCATATGATATAACTATTTTATTATCATTCAATATTGGTTTTATCAACTTTTTTAATAGATTTTTATCGCAATAATCATCTGCCTCAGCTATCCATACATAATCTGATTTAGCTAGTTTAAATCCCTTTTCCCATTGTTTAAATGCTGACCCTGAGTTTTTCTTATTATATACTGATTTTATATTAATATACTTTTTTAATTTTTCAATTATATAATCAATTAATTCTATACTTTTATCTGTTGAGCAATCATCTAATATAATTATTTCATCTATCTTATAACTTTGGTTTAGTATACTATATAATCTTTGATATATAAATTTTTCATAATTATAATTTGGAATTACTACTGATATAGTAGGACCTTCCTTATGAATTCTTCTTTGTTTTAACGCCTTACTTTTTAGTGTATTAATAGTTATATCTTTTTTTATGACATTTTTAGAAATTAGTTTTTTTAATATTTTGACTATACTAACTTCTAGGCTCGCTAAAAAACATAATCCCATAGAATTAATTTTTAATAATGTTTTGTAATAATACTTAATTCTTCCTAAATCTGAAATAAATTCATTATAATATTTATTTTGTAGTAAATTATATTTTTTAGTTAGTTTATAATATTTTCTAAACCATCTAAAACGTCTAAATATATTTGGTTCTTCTGCGAAAACGTAAAAAAATAAAGTTATCAATTGTTCATATATAATAGCATCAATATATTCTCTTGGAGAATTAATTTTCTCTAGTCTTTGAATTGTTAAATCAACACCATATATTATATCAAATCTCTTAACTGATATTCTTGAATTTTGTATTGATTTTTCTCTTTGGACATAATTATATAAAACTTCATCATTATATATACATTTATATTCAGCTAATAATGGAAATGTAACTGCTAAATCTTCATTCACTTTTCCTTCTGAGAAACTATATTTTTCTATAACTTCTCTTTTAAAAAGTTTATTACAAACAGATGCACCTAATCCTGTTTTTATAAATGATATTTTTTCATTGCTTTTTCTTCCACAAATTACCCTATTTATTACTCCTGTTTTTTCATATACTAAATTAATATCACAAATTGCTATGTCGGAGTTATGTTTTTTTAATGAATTTAATAAACTTTCATAATAATTTTCATCAATATAATCATCTGAATCAATATATCCAATATACTCACCTGATGATTTTTTTAATGCTATATTTCTCGAATAAGATAATCCTTTATTATCCTTATTATCTATAAAAATAATTCTTGAATCTTTTTTAACATATTTGTTTATTATTTTTTTTGTATCATCATTTGAGCAATCATTTACTATCAATAATTCTATGTTTTTATAGCTTTGATTAAGTATAGAAACAATACATTTTTCTATATACTTCTCTGTATTATATGCACATACTATAATTGAAATTTTTTCCATTTTATCACCACTATTATAATTATAAAATAAATATCATTATTAGTAA
>CAPQQE010000007.1:18459-19456 GCA_948687865.1 uncultured Bacilli bacterium | reverse complement strand
CGAAAAAAAAGAAAATTTAATTTTTTATAATTTTCTTATTAATTTTTTTATAATTATTTGTTTTTATCAAATTTAAGATATCTAATTTATTTCTTGATTTCATATATTCTATTACATATTTATTCTTATCATAATCATCAAATTCATTCATATGATTACAAAATAATTCTATAAGTTTTAATCTTTTAGTATCATCATCTATCTCAGATATAGAATATATTAACAATGCCAATAGCTGATTTGTATATAATGTCCCCTTAATTTTTTCCTGTATTGATTTTGAAAATTTCTTTATTCTTTCTATACATAATTTTGATGTATAAAATGCAACAAATCTTTTTTCATCAAATTCACTGTTTTGTATAGAACCAGATCTTTGTAAATATTTATAAAATGCGCTATTTATATGAACAGTTTTTTTACTACGAGCAAATAATATTGGACTAACTGCTATATCTTCATTATTATATCCATCTGGGTAATCTAAGTTTTCAAATAATTCTTTTTTTACTATTTTACTCCATGATGCAGTCATTAATGGCGTATCTAGTATTTGCATAAATTCATCTTTTCTATCATTATTTATAGAACTAACTATTCTGCTACTACCATCTTCATACACCATTTCAACATCACAATGTACAATATCTGCATCTGTCATAATTGCCTTTTTTATCATACAATCAAACATTGTTGATTTAATATAGTCATCTGAATCAACAAATCCAATATATCTTCCTTTAGCCTTATTTAAGCCAAAATTTTTAGTATTAGATAATCCCCCATTATCTTTTTTATAATATTTTATTATATTAGGATATTGTTTTTCGATTTTCTTTATGATTTTTTCTGAATTATCTGGGCTTCCATCGTTTACAACGATTATTTCTGTTTTTTCGGGTAGGTTAACTAAAATTGAATTCAAACATTTTTCTATGTATTTTTCTGTATTATATACAGGAACGATAATTGAAAGTAAAATATCGTCTTGTATTTT
>CAPQQE010000007.1:18081-18449 GCA_948687865.1 uncultured Bacilli bacterium | reverse complement strand
AATTCTTCGTCACAAAAGCCATATCTACCTTGAAATATAGTTCTTCTTTCTTCTATTTTTTGTTTAATATCCCCTGATAAATTGTAACTTTTAATTATATCATTTTGAATTTCAACTATCTCTTCATATTCTTTTTCTCTTGTAGTTGTTAATGTTACTGAATTGCCATGCATTCTATGATAATTTAATGAGTTATTATTATACGATATTTTTCCATATCTTAATATTTTTTCATAAAAATACCAATCACCAGCTAATTTGAATTTCTCTGCTTCTTTTAAATATTTATTATAATTAATATTTTTTAACTTTCTAAATACTAAACTAGATACATTTGCTATTGTATTATTTATCGATAAATTATTTTT
>CAPQQE010000007.1:10535-18071 GCA_948687865.1 uncultured Bacilli bacterium | reverse complement strand
TGATCCCATTTTTTTGTTCTAAAAATATCTATCCATTCACGCAAATCTCTCATTAATATTTTATTATTTTCATCCATCGTAAGAGATTCACTATATGACATAATAACTTTTTCATCATCAAAACTTTTCATTATTTCCTGTAAAAATATATTTGAGCAACTATCATCTGCTTCAGCAATCCAAAGAAAGTCCCCAGTTGAAACCTCAAATGCTTTATTCCATTGTTTAAATACATTCCCACTATTAATATCATTAGGTATAAAATCTACTTTTATATTTGGATAATTATTTTTTATTTCTTCGATTTTATTTTTTATTACCTCTACACTATTATCAGTTGACTTATCGTCTAGTATTATAAGTTCATATATCGGATATGTTTGAAGTAAAACTGAATCAATTCTTTCATTAATATAATTTTCATAATTGTAATTTGGAATTACTACCGAAACTTTCTTTATATTTTTGTTTTTCCTTTTAAAATTAAATTCCTTATATATATTCGTATAATTTTTTAAATCACAATCAATTAACCAATTAGATATTAATAATATAATTAGTGGCAAATAATTATATATATTTAATTCGTAAAAAATTGAAAATATACTTATTAATAATATTGAAAAATTAAGTGGCATAAATTTATTAATATTATTTAACTGTATATTTATTACTAATAAAAATATTATAATTAGCATATTAATAATATTAACTATTGATGAATTAAATAAAAATATAAATTTTATATTTAAGTTAATAGAATTATTTGTAAAAAAATAAATTAATATACTAGTAGTTAATAGACTTACTAATGATATCATAATTAATTTAAAACTTTTTTTACTTAAATCAATTTTCATTAAATATAAGAAAATATATAGCAATATAAATAAAGAAGATATATCAATAAAAGTACAAATTGATACAATAATTCCTATTAATATGCTTATTAATAATACATATTTTCTTTCAATATTCTGCTTATTAATAAAAGAACATAAAATAATAGATATCATAATTAACCATAATGCATACATATTACTATAATTAAGTAACGGTATCATAATTAATGTAAGAAGTAAACTATTTATTGTTATTTTAATATCTTTTTCTAAAACAATAATAATATATAAAAGAATATTAGTAATTATTAATTTAGAAGAATAATTAAAATTTTTTATACAGAATATATTAATAATAGAAAATACTAATATATATATAATTATTAATACTATATTGTTAGTACGATTATTTTTTATATTCTTTAATCTAATAATCTTGTTTAACAAAATTAATAAAAGAAATAAAATTATAGATATAACTATACTTATATTTATATTTATTATTTTTCTATAATAAATTGAGGAAAATATTATAGTTAATAAAAGTGTAATATTTATTATTTTAAATAAATTATCTCTTTTCATAGTTATCCTCCTATATTTTTTTATTATTTTCCATTACTGTTTTTAATAGAGATAATGACTTTACTATTTCTTGATTTTTAAAAATTAATTTTTCATAATTTTTTTTATCTTTAAATGTAGCATTTAAAGACGCACCTTCCTTATGAAATATTTCTAAATTACTATCATAATACGTAATTAAATTGTCAATTTTTCTTCTATAATCTAAAAATTCTTCCTCATGATATAAAAAAGTTCCTTTATAAAAAACATCATCATATTTTTCATAATATTTCTTTGAAAAAATTAATGCACAACCATGAAGAGCTACATTATATTCTGACTTTTCTCCATTATATAAATGTTGTTCTTTCCTCGCAATATTTTTTATGTTTAGATAAGTATTAAGTAAAAATCTAAGAAATCTATTACTGTATATTTTTATCAATTTTTTATGATATTTTATTTTATTTTCTACCTCTTCTATCGTTTGATATACATGAAATGGATTTACAGAATCACCATCGTTTGTAAGTATTTTAGGACCCATTATATCAAAATTTGTTTTTTCGTATATTGTATATATTTCATCGATAAAACTTTTTTGATTTATTATTGTATCACTGTTGATAACACATAAAAAATCGGGATTATATTTATCAATAGCATATTTACATCCAGCATTATTTCCACCTGCAAATCCCTTATTTTCATTCAATATAATTATATCATTTGTATACTCTTTTATTTTATCTTCTTCTACTTTTGATAACGTATTATTATCAACAACTATAATTGATATTTTTTTATTAGTATTAATTTTTTTTATTGATCGTATACATTCAATAGTATCATTAATATTTTTGTAATGTAATATTATAAATGAAATCATAATTTTTATAACTCCTCTGCAAATCCTTTTTCTAATTTTCTAAAAATAATATAACCAATAATCATAACAACAAAGCTAAAAAGTGCTACTAATAGTAAACTATTAAAATCAGGCCATGCTTGATAATATAATATAGATCTATATGCCTCTATTATATGTGCCATAGGATTTAAAATTAAAATATTTGAAAACTTACCATTAAACATTGATAATGAATATAAAACAGGTGTTGCATAAAATAACATTGTAACAAAAAAGTTAACTATATATTCTGTATCTCTTACATATACATTTACTGCACTAAGAATAAATATTATTCCAAGTGATAACATAAATTGTATAAATGCTATTATAGGTAATAAAATTATATATTTATGTATACCCATTCCACTACCTAATACAAACACTAATACTATTATGCATGATATAAAGAAATTTATAAGTGCACTAACTGCAACTGATATAGGAAGTATCTCTCTTGGAAAGAAGACTTTTTTAATTATATTTTGATTAGCCATTATTGTAGTTGTACCTTGTTGTATAACTGTAATAAAGAAGTTCCATGGTATAACTCCAACTATTAAAAATATTAAATAATTTTCTTGTTTTACTCTTAAAATATATGGAAACACAATAGCATAAACTAAAACAGTTAATAATGGGTTAATAAATGACCATAATATTCCTAAAAATGATCCTTTGTATTTTCCGCGTATTTCTTTTTTTACATTACTTTTTAATAATTCTCTGTACGAATATAATCTTTTTAAAACATCCATTTTTTCACCTACTGACATATTTTTAAATATTCATCTATTACTGATTTAACTTCGCCATCCATCTTAATTTTACCTTCATATAACCAAACTGCTCTATCACATAACTTTTTTACTGATTCTAGACTATGACTTACAATTACTATAGTTTTATCACTATTTTTTAATTCAATTAATTTATCAAAACATTTATCTTGGAAATGTTGATCACCAACAGCAAGTATTTCATCAATAAGTAATATATCTGCATCTACATTTATTGCTACCGAAAATGCAAGTCTCATATACATTCCAGATGAATACGTTCTAACTGGAGTATCAATTAATTCACCTAATTCTGAAAACTCAATAATATCATTTAATCTTGCATCTATTTGCTTTTTTGTAAGCCCAAATATTGAAGCATTAAAATATATGTTTTCTCTACCAGTAAAATCAGGATGAAATCCAGCACCTAGTTCTAAAAGTGAAGTTAATTTTCCTTTAGTACTTAATTTTCCTTTTGTAGGATAAATTATTTTTGTCATTAATTTTAGTAATGTGGATTTACCACTACCATTTGTACCTATTAATGCTACAGTTTCTCCTTTATGTATATCCAAATTTATATTAGTTAATATTTCTCTATATTCCTTTTTATTCTTCCTTCCAAACACTAATCTTTCTTTTAATGTGTATGGTTTATCTGAATTTAACTTAAATTTTTTAAACATATTTCTAACTTTTATTACGATATCATCCATTTTAATACTCCCTTATATAAATAATTATATCAAAAATAACAAATTAATTAAACCTTATTATATACATTTTTATTATTTAAATTCTTAAGTTTATTATTAAATATAAATAACTCCTTAGATTATAGCATGTTTTATTATATTGAAAAAGTATATTTTTAAAATATACTCTTTTTTACAATTTCTGTGATAATCTTATAACCTTCATCATTTATATGAAGACCTTCATCTGAATATTTTTTATTTAGTTGATTAGTTTTTTTATCTAAAAGATAAGTATATACATCAATATATTTAAATCCATGTTTATCACACGCCCTTTTAATTCCACTATTAGTTTCAAATATCTTTTCTGTACTTACATAATTGGAATAATCTTCATTCATTGGATATATAGATTCAATATAAATTTCACAATTTGGAAGTTTATTTTTTATAGATAATGCAATTTTTTCAATATCGCTATAAACTTTTGATGGCTCATCTTTTTTTACAAGCAAATTATTAATTCCTATTAATAATATTACCTTACTTGGATTATACTTATATACTCTATTATTCATATTACCCAATATATCTGTTGTTATATTCCCACATATACCACTATTTACTATTGATAAATCTTTTTGGTAGTATTTCTCTAAGTCATAAAATTCTGTTATTGAATCACCTAAGAATACATAATTAGGATTTGTTATATTTATTTGGTTTAATACATTACAAGATTTTTCTTTATATTGTATTAATAAAAATTCTATATAATACAATTACTCTCTTCATTATTTCACCTTTTTCATACTAGAATAGTATATCACAAAGGAAAGAGAAAAAAAAGAATATATTCTTTTTTTAACTGTTATAGACATATTCTTTACCAATTAACATCTATTCCATAATCCTTTATATAATTCTTAACAACATTTCTAAATTTAAAACTTATTTTTCTCTTATATATAAATTTAAATATAAATTGTCTTATAATTTCTATTATTAAAGATATCAAAAAAATTAATATACTACATAAAAGAACTTTTGGTAATATTGATATATTATAATATTGATTATTAAATCCTAAATAGTTATATAATATTCCTCTTACATATTTATTATCATGAACTAAATAAATTCCAAATACATATCCTGAAATTTTATTTATAAATTTATTGTTGAAATTTAGTTTACTAAAATAAATAAAGTAAAATACAGTTGCTACTACAGTAAAAGGATTTATATAACTAAAAGTTTCATGAATAATATCATATCCTATATTATTTAATGTTTTACTACTAACATATATCAAACTTTCACAATATTTTAATACCAAGAAATTTATAATGCAAAAGGAAAAATATAGTACTAAGGATATTACTCTTATTTTAGTATCTGAGTAGTTTTTAAAATGTATATTTTTATCAATTGGATATAGGCGTAAATATGCTCCTAACATATATAAAAAACTAAAATTTATAAAACTATATCCGCTATTAACATTAAGAAATTGTTCTCCTGTTACCCAAGGTAAGAAATTTAATAATATAAACCATGTAATTAATATTTTTCTTAATTTAGATTGATCAACATTATTTATAACAGTATTAAAAAGTGGACTTAACAAATATAATATTAAATAATTTGTCATAAACCAATAATCATCTATTGATATAGGCAATATAGCTTTAAAAACATCATAATTACTTATATCAGAAATATTTAAATATTTAAATATAAAAGTAAATACTACTACATAAAACCATATTGCATTATTTAACTTAAAAACTTTGCTTAACTTTACTTTTTTATTATATCCAAAGTATCCTGATAATAAAATAAATGAATTTATATGAACTGTTAATAAACATGATAATAAATAAAAAATAGAACCAGAAAAAGGTGTTGCATTGTTAAATATTTTACCGTGTAAAAATATATGCCATATTATTATCATAAACATAGATATTATTCTCATTAACTCAAAATTTGATTGTCTTTTTTCTTCTTTTATCATACTAAATCCCCCATTGTGATTACAGATTAATTATATACTATTTACATATTTATGTAAAGAAAAACATATAAAATTATTGTTTATATGCTTCTTTATATTTACCTGTTTTAATATCTTCAATCCAAGTCTCATTATTTAGATACCAGTTTACGGTTTCTTCAATACCCTTTTCAAAACTATATGTTCTATCCCATCCTAGTTCTTTTTCTGTTTTACTTGAATCAATCGCATATCTTAAATCATGACCTGGTCTATCAGTTACAAATGTAATTAAACTTTCATCTTTATTCATTATTCTTAGTATTGTCTTAACAACTTCTAAATTAGTTCTCTCAGAATGTCCACCTAAATTATAAACTTCTCCTACTTTCCCGTCTCTAACAATCATATCAACACCAATATTATGATCTATTACATGTATCCAATCTCTTACATTTTCTCCTTTACCATATACTGGTATTTGTTCATCATTTAATGCTTTACTAATTACAACTGGTATTAACTTTTCTGGAAATTGATATGGTCCATAATTATTTGAACATCTACTTATTGTTGTAGGTAAATTAAATGTTCTATGATATGCCATAACTAAATGATCTGCACTTGCCTTACTAGCTGAATAAGGACTAGATGGATTAATAGGAGTATATTCTGTAAATAATAAATCTTTTCTATCAAGTGGTAAATCTCCATATACTTCATCTGTTGATACTTGATGGTATCTTTTTATATTGTGATTTTTTGATGCATCAAGTAATACTCTTGTTCCTACAACATTTGTATTTATAAATACTCCTGGATTTTTTATAGAATTATCTACGTGAGATTCTGCAGCAAAATTAATTACTACATCAAAATTCTCTTTATCAAACAATTCATTAACAAATTTTTCATCTGCTATATCACCTTTTACAAATTTAAAATTATCTTTATTTATAATTGGAAGTAAATTATTATAATTTCCTGCATATGTAAGTGCATCTAAGCAAACATATTCATCACTTGGATATTTATTTACTACATAATGAAGAAAATTACTTCCTATAAAACCAGCTCCACCTGTTACTAAATACCTCATATTAATTCTCCTTTTTCTCGTTTATTTCTGAACAATATCTATCAGTAGCATCCTTCCAAGAAGGTAACATTTCAAAACCATTTTCTACTAATTTTGTTTTATCTAATTTTGAATTTCTTGGTCTATATGCTTGTTTCGTACCTGTTAACTCTAGATATTCTTCTGTTGAAACAGGATTTATTTTTGTACTTTTATTATTACTTTCCATAATATATTTAGCAAATTCTGCCCAAGAACAATATCCATCATTATTAACATGATATGTACCATATTTATCAGTAAATGACATCTCTACTAATAATCTTGCTAAATCAACAGTATAAGTTGGGCTACCTATTTGATCATCTACAACATTTAATTCATCATGATTTTCAGATAATCTTAGCATTGTCTTTATAAAATTATTTCCATTTATCCCAAATACCCAAGAAATTCTTGTTATGAAATGATTTGGATTTCTTCTTACTTCCTCTTCTCCTTTATATTTAGTTTTTCCATAAACACTCATTGGATTTGGAGTATCAGCTTCTTTATATAATCCTTCTTTATTTCCATCAAATACATAATCTGTACTTATATGAATAAATGTACTATCATTTTCTTTTGCTGCTTCTGCAATATTTGCTACTGCTAGTCCAT
>CAPQQE010000007.1:839-10525 GCA_948687865.1 uncultured Bacilli bacterium | reverse complement strand
TTTTTAGTTCCCTCTACATTTACTTTATAAACTAAATCTTCCATATCTTCTGCTTTATCAACTGCAGTCCATGCAGCGCAGTGAAATATAACATCTGGATTATAATCTTTAACTACTTTCATAACAGCATTCCTATCTGTTATATCCATTTCATCTTTATCTACTGCGAGAATATTCTCTTCTCCTCTTTCTTTTAATTCACGTACAATATCATATCCAAGTTGTCCATTTACACCTGTTACTAAATATTTTCTTTCTCTTTTTTGAAACTTTGTAGTACTTTTACTTAGTAATTCTCTTACTTTATCTTTTGCGGATAAAACTGGTTCTTCTATTTCATACTCTTTAAATATTTCTTCCCAATTTATATTAAGTTCTGGATCGCTCCATAATATTCCGCCTTCCATTCTTGGCATATATTTATTATCAACATAGTATTCAAACAGTGTATCATCTTTTAGCGACACAAACCCATGCGCAAAACCACGTGGAACATATAGCATTCTTCCATTTTCTGGAGTTAGTTCCACACTTGTCCACTTACCATAAGTTTCAGAGTCCTCTCTCATATCAACAACTACATCTAACACTGCTCCTCTATGACATCTAACTACTTTTGCCTGACAATATGGATCTTTCTGAAAATGTAATCCTCTTACAATCCCTTTCCCACTCTTTGAATTACTTACTTGATATATTCCTTTAAAACCTAAAGATTCTAAATCTTCTTTTGTTACTGATTCAAAATAACCTCTTTCATCTCCAAATCTTTGTGGTTCTAATATATAACAATCTTTTAAATTAGTTTCTATTTTTTTCATATTATTCCTACTTTCTATCTAGTAAATCTCCATTGTTTAAATAGAGTACATTTACCATTTTCATTTAAAGATATTTGAAATATTCCATCTATTTCTTGTTTTTCATTAGTTTTAGTCATTACTCTTGTCATTTGCCAATTTATAATACATGTTTCTTCACTATAAAGAATAATTTGATATGTATATTCAATATCCTTTTGATTATCTGCAACAACATTCCATAAATTTATTACTTCATTAAAATCCTTACAAGGCTCATCAATTGGATTTTCATAGTACTTTACATTTTTATCTAACGTTTCTAGAGTCCTTTCCCAATCTAGTTCTTTCCAAGACTCCATAAATTCTTTTGTCCAAATATCATATTTTTCTAACATTTTATTATCCTCCTTAATTATTTATATTTTTAATTCCTACCTCTGGAATCATTACATCCTTTGGAGTATCTATAATAAATTTAATCAATCTACATACTTCTTTAGTATCTAATCCATTTTCCATATTCTTTTTAATGTTCATTTTATTGAACATATCTGTTTTCATCATACCTGGCATAACATCAGTAACTCTTATTCCATATTTTGATACTTCATCTTGTAATGATTTTGAAAATCCTGTTACTCCCCATTTTGTAGCGTTATATACTACTCTTTCTGCCTTATGATTAATTCCCGCTTGTGAGTTAATATTAATAATTAACCCCCCTTGTTTTTTCATAAAAGGGATTACAGCTTTTGAACAATTAATAACTCCAAGTAAATTTACATCAACAACAGAATTAATTCTATTACTATCATTTGTATCTAATTCTTCTTGAATCCACAATCCGGCATTATTAATAAGAACATCAATTTTATTATATTTATTTTCAATTTCGTTAATAGTTTTTTCTACAATATTATAATTAGTGACATCGCATACTCTATAATCACAATTATTATCATCAGAAACACTTTTTAATTTTTCTTTATTGGTAGCAAGAATTATAACACTATTTTCTTTTGAAAAATATTGTGCTAGACTTTTACCTAGTCCATCACTTCCACCTGTAATAACTATTGTTTTATTCATTTTTTCCTCCATAAATTTTTCATCCTCGTTTTTTCTCAGCAATATCAAATAAATATTGTCCATATGAATTTTTTTTCATTAGTTCTGCTGCTTCAAGTAATTTTTCTTTTGTTATCCATCCATTATTATATGCTATTTCTTCAGGACAACTGATTATTTTTCCATTATTTTCTTGTACTGCTTTTATCATATTAGATGAAGAATTTAAACTATCAAATACACCTGTATCATACCAAGTAAATCCTCCACCTAAAAGTTCTGCTCTTAGAATTTCTTCTTTTAAATACATTTCATTTAATGTAGTAATTTCAAGTTCTCCTCTATCTGATGGTTTAACTTTCTTTGCTTTTTCAGAAACTCCTTTAGGATAAAAATAAAGTCCTGTTATTGCAAAATCTGACTTTGGATTTTGTGGTTTTTCTTCTACACCAATTACATTTTGATTTTTATCAAGTTCCATGATTCCAAATCTTTGTGGATCTTTTACTTGATAACCAAATATTGTTGCTTTACCCTTTTCTGCTTCTACTTTTGCATTTTTAAGCATCTGCACAAATCCATTACCAAAATATATATTATCCCCAAGAATCATTGCACATTCATCATTGCCAATAAATTCTTCACCTAATATAAATGCTTGAGCAAGTCCATCTGGTGATGGTTGAATTATATACTGCAAATTTAAACCAAACTGAGAACCATCTTCTAATAATCTCTTAAATCCTGCTTGATCTTCTTTTGTTGTGATTATAAGTATATCTCTTATACCTGCAAGCATAAGTACAGATAAAGGATAATATATCATTGGTTTATCATATATAGGAACTAATTGTTTACTAATTCCTTTTGTTATTGGATAAAGTCTTGTCCCAGACCCTCCAGCAAGTATTATTCCTTTCATATTAACCTCCCTATTATGATTATAACAAGAAAAGAACTAGTTTATCTAGTCTTTTTAGATAATTTAATTATTATATATGATATAAAATAACTTATATAATAAGTTACTTTCAGAAAAAATAATTTGATTATTCCTACATTATTATATTTTTTTTGATAATATCTTTGACTTTCTTTTAAAATCTTGTACTTTTTCAGAGAACCAATACTTTTATCTACACTTATTGATTCATTATGTACTATTGATACTGAACTATCTACATATGTTTCATTATTTATATCTTTAAATTTTTTTCCTATAATATTCTCTTCATAATATAAGAAAGTTCCTTCGTCAAAATAGTTTATTCTCAAAATCTTCTTTTCTTGATACAAAGAAGCAACCAGATACAACATCTACCTTTGATAATACATTTTTATAGTGTTCATCATTATAAAGTAATTTTTTTCTAGCAATTCTATGTATATAATTTATATTAGATAATAATTCGTCCTTATAACTTGGTAATTTCCATCCTCTTAGTATCTCATTATTTTGTTTTATTAAAGGAGAAATTATACTAATATTTTTATTTTTATATAAGTCTTCTTTTAATTTTTTTATTACTTTTTCCTCTACTATAATATCTGGATTAGATATTATTATATAATCTATATCAAAGTTATTAACTAAATATTTAATTCCATAATTATTTCCACTAGCATAACCTTTATTTTCATTAGTCTTAATTACTTTGATTTTTTCAGATTCATATTTTTTTAATTTTTTATATGAATTATCTGTACTACAATTATCAACTATTATTATATAATTTAATTCATTATATTTTTTTATTTGATTTATAAATTTTTCTGTAGTTTCAGAATCATTATAATTAAGTATAATTATACCTGTATTCATTACTTTTATCCTTTCTTATTTACCTTTATAATAGTAAATATTATTATGCATAAAGCAATATTTGTAATTACTTTTGAAATAGTTTGATTTATAGAATTAATATTAACAAACATATACATAAGTAATATATCTAGTATAAAATTAAATATTTTCATAATAATATAATCTTTATTTAACTTTATATCTATAATTTTATTTACTATTAAAGATAGTACAAGTTGGTATAATAAATATAGAAATATTATTAATTATGGATTCCCAGGATTAATAATGAGCACTATCAACATATTAATATTTAATTCTTTAAATTATAATTTATTATTAAATGTTATTATTTCATTTTTAATTATACCAACTTGTATTATTAGTTTCATCTATGTAGTCATCTATTTTCTTTATAAATTTTTTAGTATTTGATTTATATGATTTAGGTTTAAATGTTTTTGCCTTTTTTAGCACCTCGCCTAATTTATCAAAATCAGAAAGTTCTAATATATATCCTCTTTTTGCAAATTCCTTAATTATTTGAATTTGATGATCATTTGAAACCTCTTCATATTTTTTTAATCTTGCTGCAGCAATTACTACTTTTTTATGATCTAGTCCTTGAATAATAGAACCTACACCACCATGAGTAATAATTATATCTGACTTCTCAACAAGTTCATCTAATTTTTCTTTTTCAATTAAATCAAATATTTCCATATTATCTGATTCATATTTAGTGCATCCTGCTTGCACAATTACTTTTTCTTTTATATTACCATTATTTATTTGTTTATCTATAGCTTCAAGTAATCTATTAAATTTTTTATCATTTGTTCCAAGTAAAACTAAAATCATCAATAAATCCAACCTCCTACTTCTGCTTTAGGGTATATTTCTTTCATTGAATCCCATTGTACTATAAATAAATTACTTATTGGATATACTAACTTCCCTGTTGCTGTTTTTGTATACATGTTAGCAAATGTTTCAATATATATAACTTTACTTCCAAATATTCTAGCCAAGCAACACATTGGTCCAGCTGTATGAGTTCCTGTTGTTATTATATAATCTGGATGGAATTTTAGATATATAAATAAACTTTTAAAACAATTATAAAGTAGTTTAAATGCATAGATTATTTTATTATATTCTTTAGTGCCATATACTAAATAGTTAACTCTGCCATTATATTTGTTTTTTAAATTTTTATTAGATTTAGTATTTTCTGTTACAAGTTTATAATCATATTTATTAAACATTGCTTCTAACTTTAATAACTCTGATAAATGTCCACCAGTTGATGCAATAAATAATACTCTTTTCATAAAATCACTCTCTTCTTAAAATGTCAAACCAATCATTTTCAACATTTTTACTTTCATATTTATAAATACTATTTCTAGCATTATTGCCTAATTTTTTTCTTAAATTATAATCATCAATTAGTAACTCTAATTTTTCTATATATTCATCTTTATTTCTATTATTTATTAGATATCCATTTATATTATTTTCAATTATCTCATTAGCGCCTTCTGCTGATGTGTATGAAATGCATGGAATACCATGACTCATAGCTTCTATTAATACAATACCAAAACTCTCCGTATAAGATGTCATTAAATAAATAGAAGACCCATTTAATATTTTATCTATATAATCCTTATTTTGAAAACCATGCAGAACTATACTTTTTTCTAATTTATTATTTATAATATAATTTTTTATATTTTCTTTTTCATCACCATCACCAATTATATTAAGGATCCAGTCATCATATATTTTATGAATATCATTAAATATATCAAGTAAATCCATATATCCCTTTTCTTTTGATAATCTGCCTATACATACAATATTTTTATTATTAAGTTTAGATACTTCTTTTGGTATATTATCAAGTACATTAGGTATATACACTACTTTTGTTTTTTTAAGTTTATCTTCATAATATTCTTTTAAATTATTTGATACAACTACAAGGTAATCTAACTTTCTACAAGATCTTATTAACTTTCTTGCTATTTTAATATCACCATGAAAATGATTATGTTCCCATCCAATAGTTAATACGCCTTTTTTAAAATTATTTCCTAACCACTTATCAAATATATCCCTTGTTGAAATTATAATATCACTGTTTGTTTTTCTAATATACTTTACTACTGAATTTTTCCTTTTAGCTAATCCTATTACTCCTTTAATACCTTCTAAAAACGCTGTTAACAATTTTTTTTCTTTTAGTGCTTTTCTAAATTCTTTTATATTAGGTTTTATATTGGTTAAATATTTTATCTTAACATTTTTATCCAAATTATATAAATCATTATCATATAAATTATATACACATGCAATTTCTACATCATAATTTTTTACTAACATATTCGCAAGAGCACATACAGATTTTTCTATTCCACCATATCCTAAATGTAATGATATTATTGATACCTTTTTCATATGATCACCTTAAATTAATTATATCACACTAAAATAAGGCAATCAATCAATGATTACCTAATTTTATCTTATTTAATACATAATCATATCCATAACTTGATAATATAAATATTGATATAAGTATAAAGAATATATATTTTGAATTTATTTCTATTAATAAGTATACAAAGAATGTTGTTACCATTAATATTACAAAGAATATAGAATTATCTTCCATTAGTTTTTTTCTATTAAATATTACTCCTATAAAACACATAATTAATGTAATTATATAAATGTAAGAATTGAACTTTAAAGCTATATTCTCTAATGTACTATATTTAAAATTGTGTGAAAAAACTATATATTCTTTATCGGCAAGTGATTCACTTTTACTATTTTCTTCTGGAAGTAACCAAAAGTGTTCTATTTTGCATATCATTAATTTTGATGTTTTCTTATAATCAGATGTTATTCTTTGTTTTATTATCTTCTTTTCTAATTGTTTATCTTGTATATATTTTTCATCTGAACTATTATAGTAACCGCAACTGTCATGATTAAATCCTACAACAAATTTCCACAATGGATTTGTATTTTTTAATCCTACCTCATTAATACCTGATATCTGTACTAATGATGATAAACCTCTCCCTATTATAAAATATATTATAATAAATACAGATACTTTTTTTATCACATCTAATACAGTTTCTTTTTTTAATTTTATTAGTTCAAATACTAATAAAGAAAATACTACTACAATTCCTTCAGGTCTTATAATATTACCTAGTGATATTAAGATAGCGGATATTACATAATCTTTTATATTCTTTTCTTTTTTTATTAATCTATATATTCCTAAATACATTAGAAGAGCTGATAGTATTTGATTATTAAGCATAGTATTCATTATTAGAGAAATTGGTAATATCATATAAAGAAGTGATACTCTTGCACTTTTTTCATTTGTTAATTTCTTGCTTATAAAATAAACAAGTAATACTATTAATGATGAAAATATAGAATTAAATACTTTTAATATAAATTCACTCTTAAATATTTTTAGTATTATTCCCTGATATATTACTAGTCCCGTTTGATATCCCCACATTGAAAAATAGGTTGTATTAGAAAAAGAATAATCACCTTTTGAAAACATCCATGAAGCATCTATTAAAGTTTTATAATCATCAAATGATGAAAAATTAATAATTTTTACTAAAATTAATCTAATTATTAAACTTATAATAAATAAAATTACTGGAAATCTTTTTATATCTTTTTTAAGTGAGATAAATATTATTATTAAATATGTTATAAGTGCTAATATAATATGGTTTTTTACTGTAAATATAATTGTAATTATAGAAAATACAACAATTAAAAGATATAAAAATAATTTTGAAAATATATTATCTTTCATAAATACTACCTACCTTCACAAAATTCTTTTATGCACATTGTTATTATTAAGGATACAAATATCGATACTGAAGGAACATCAAGAGTATGTCCTATAAAGAATGCACATAAAATTGATATTAATAATGTTAAAAATAATGTTCCCTTTTTTATATCCATAAAATTATTACTAAAATTTCTAAAATAATTTTTTAGTATTTCATATATTTGCTTAAAGTAAATACCGTATATTATTATAAACCCTAGAATACCTTGATGTATTAGTAATACAAAGTAGTCCATTTCACAAGTTTTCAATATTTGATTATTTGATATATATCCAATACCAAATAATTTATTTATAATTGGTGAATTATTATATAATTCAAATGATTCTTTTAACATAGCAAATCTACTTCCAAATATAAAGTGATCTATATTTTTTAATGTAAATAGTTCTTTTATGGAATGTATATTTAAGAATTCTAGATGCACAACTAAATTTTTGTAAAATACAGTTTTGGGTATATTTTTTATAATTATACAAATTACAAGCATAATAGAAACTAAACATATTAATAATGTTTTATATTTCTTATTTTGAAATAATCTTACGATAATATATATTAAATAATATATTATTAGTATTACTATACATAATAATGGACCCTTAGTTCCCATTGTTAATAAGGTATAAATATATATTAGTGTAAAAACTATTAGAGATTTTTTTCTTTTTTCATTTATAGAATATATTATGAATATAGGAAAAATTATACTTAATATATTTCCAGTCATATTAGCAGATAGGAAAAATCCTATAGATCCTTCTTTTGTAATAGCGTAACTATCATTTCCTATATGTAATATATTTGGTATAAATATTAAAAGTAAGTATTCAATAAATATTAATGCAAAATATTTTTTATCTATATTTATGTTATTTAGTGTAAAAACTAATATAACAGGAAAATATATAAACTTTATTAATACCTGTAATTCATAAATAATGTTAGTATTTGGTTTTAAAATTACATTTACTAAAAAATATAATGCTGAGTATATAAATAAGGCAATCAAATACTTTCTACTTTTTTTATCTATAAAAAACATGTAATATATTATAATTCCTAAAAATAGTAATTTAACTAAATATTCACAATACATGAGTATTCGATTATCTTTTATAATTCCTAGTAATGCATCTAATATTGGAAGCATTACTATAAAAATGTTAAATATTTTTGATATACTACTTTTAATATTATTATTTAAGTTTTCTATCATACTAACTCTCCATTTTATTTTGTTTTATTTTTTCTATTTTATTAACTAAATATTCATATCCATAACTTGATAATATAAATATTGATATTTGAATGAAATATGTATATCTTGGCCTTATTTCAATTAATAGATAAACAAAGAATGTTGTTATCATTAATATTACAAAGAATATAGAGTTGTTTTCCATAATTTTCTTTCTATTAAATATTACACCTATAATACACATAAATAATGTAAATATATATATGTGTAAATTAAATTTTAAAGCTACATTTTCTATTTTGTTATAACTTATATCTTTATTCATAATTTTAAATGTTTGTTCTTTAAATGATTCACTTTTTGTATTAGAGTCTGATAATAACCAAAAACGATCTATTTTACATACCATTAAATTTGCAGTTTTAAATGGGTCTTTAAAGATTCTTTCTTTCACTATTTTCTTTTCTTCTTCTATATCATCTAAGTATTTTTCATCATTTCCATCATAGTATCCACATGTATCATGGTTAAAACCTAATACAAATTTCCATGTAGGATTAGAATTGGATAAACCTTTTGAATTTATTTTTAACTTTTCTATTGTAAAAGATGATACTAATCCAATAAACATATAAATAATTATAAATATTAATACCTTTTTTAATACATCTAATATTGTACTCTTTTTTAATTTAATAATTTCAAAAACTAATAATGAAAATACTACTATTATACCTTCTGGTCTTAATATATTTCCTATTGAAATCAAAATAGCTGAAATTATATAATCTTTTATACTTTTTTCTTTTTTTATTAGAAATATTATTCCAATGTACATGAGAAGAGCTGATAATATATGATTATTTAATATTACATTTAAAATTAAAGGAACA
>CAPQQE010000007.1:0-829 GCA_948687865.1 uncultured Bacilli bacterium | reverse complement strand
GTGAAACTATTCTTGCACTTTTTTCATTTGTTAATTTCTTACTTACATAATAAATTAAAACTGAAGTTAATGAAGAAAATATTATATTAAATACTTTTAAAGCAAATTCTGTTTTAAAAATTTTAAATAATATACCTTGATATATTACAAATCCTGTTTGATATGCCCATGTTTGGAAATATAATGAATTTCCAAATGAATAATCGTTATTAGCAAACTTTTGTGCTGCATCCATCATTATCCAAAAATCTGCCTCTTGTGGAAATTTAGCAAATAATATTACTATAAGTCTTATTAAAAAACTGGTTATAAATAATAAAATAGGAAATTTTTTTATATTGTTATTGAAAGATATAATTAAAACGAAAATAAACGCTAATAAAGCTAATATTATATAGTTTTTTATAGTAAAGATAATTGTAATTATCGAAAAAACAACTATTGTTAAATATAAAAAAAGTGTTCCTAATACATTGTAATTCTTTTCTTTCATATACTTACCTCTTAATATGATTATAAAGTATTTGATACGTTTTTTCAAGGTAATATTATATATACAAATAAACTTTTAAATGATATAATCTTTAATATAGGTGATAGTTCATGAAAAAGCAATATATAAATTTTTTAAAATTTATATCTATAATACTTGTAATAACTATACATTGTATATCAAAAGCATGGAATATTTGTGATGTTAATTCTAATATGTTTAAAATGTTAACATTTATTGATTCTTTATGTAGAATATGTGTTCCAATATTTGCGATGTGTAGTGGCGCTATATTTTTAAATAGAAGTGATTCTGTTAAAAATATATATCTTAAAT
>CAPQQE010000006.1:20372-26956 GCA_948687865.1 uncultured Bacilli bacterium | reverse complement strand
TTTTCTGATGTAAAGAAAATAATAAATATATTAAACGATACTTCTAAATTATTAAGAGAAAAAATGAATAATATAAGTGATGATATAGAATTGTACGAATGTATTAAACATATACTATATCATATAGATATTTTAAAACATCTAATATCTGATAATATTAATATGGAATATAAAGATTTAGAAAATATTATCTTGTTTGAAAATATTACATATATTATATTAAAATCTAATAATATAAATGATTCTTTAAAACTTGTATTTTCAAATTTAAAACTATTAGGAAGTACACTAGATTACAAAAAAAGAAATTTTAGCACATTACTTTATAATTCTCTTTTAAATGTAAAAAACACTAATAAAAAAAATAGAATTTTATATTATACTGAACTTTTAAAATATATATTAAATATAAAATGTTTACATTTTGATAAAGAAAAATTCTATGAAATATTAAATATTAAAATGGATATAAACAATAATATGTTGGAAAAAAAGATAAAGAATTTTAAATATGATGCACAAGAAGGTAGATATATAATAGATAATGATTATATTGTAACTATTGATAATCCAGATATAATAGATAAAAATGGTAATATTATTAATTCATCAACTAAGATGATGGATGATGCATTATCTATTGATAAAACTATTAATAATACTTATATATTAGGGATCCATATAGCTGATGTATATTCTTTAAATAATATTATAAATGTATTAAAGAAAATAGTGTTGGAACAAATAAGATGCGTGCTTCATTAATAGAACAGGTAAGCAGAAATGCAGTTAGTTTATTTATTGAGATAGATTCAAACGGAATTATTATTGATTATAGACTTTTAAAGACTAGATTAGAAGTATCAAAAAACTTAGTCTATGGTGATATATCAAAGATAATTATGCAGGATAATGTTAATGAAGACTTAAGACAAACTATATTAAATTTATCAGAATTATATACTGTAATACGCAATAAAAATTTTTATGAATATCCAACTATTGAAAATATAGGACATTCACTAGTTAAAAAATATATGATATTGTATGGGTGTATAATTAGCGAATATTTTAATAAATATAATATCCCTGGAATATATTTATGTGGTAGTGAGCGAAATAACTATTATTCTACAAGGGCAGACTGTTATGAATCTGGATTTAATAATTATGATCATTATTCAAAATCAACATCGCCTTTATATGATAGATCATCAGCATTATGTCAATTTTTACTTCATGAGTTCTTTTTTAATACTGATATTAATAAAGATAAAAACTTAGTTCTTTCATACTTAGATACCCAGGTTAACATACTAAATAGAAAACATTAAATAGATATTTACAATGGTTTTAATATGTGATATTATTTATTTGTAAATCTATAAAGAAGACAAGATTATTTAATTAATATTTCAAAGAGAATTAGGTATGGTGGGAACCTAATAAATATATTAAATAATTACTACTTCTTTTGAGTGGTTAATAGCTACCGGTTAATAGCCGTTATCTAAATTAAGTTAAATAAAGGATGGTACCGTGCTTATGCACTCCTTAGATATATACCATTCTTTTTATATTTTAGGAGGAAAAACAATGATAAATATTAAAGAAAATGAAAATTTAAATGTATTAAACCATAGTTGTGCACATTTACTTGCGCATGCTGTTAAGAGACTTTATAAAGATGCTAAATTTTGGGTTGGCCCTGTAATAGAAGATGGATTTTATTATGATATAGATTTAGGTGATGAAGTAGTAAAAGAGGAAGAGTTAGAAAAAATAGAAAAAGAAATGAAAAAAATATCAAAGAGTGATAAAAGAATCACTAGATTAGAATTATCTAAGAGTGATGCACTTGATATGTTTAAGGATGATCCATATAAAGTTGATTTAATTGAAAATATGAGTGATGATGAAATAATAAGCGCATACAAACAAGATGAATTTGTTGATTTATGTAGAGGTCCTCATATGCCTACAACTAAATCTATGAAATATTTTAAATTAACTAAAGTATCAGGAGCATATTATAAAGGTGATTCAAAAAATAAAATGCTTCAAAGAATATATGGAGTATGCTTTGAAAATGAAGAAGATCTAGAAAGTTATTTAAAAGAACTTGAAGAAGCAAAACTAAGAGATCATAGAAAGATAGGTAAAGAGCAAAATTTATTTATGATGTCTGAATTAGTTGGCAAGGGTCTTCCTATGTATTTACCAAATGGATATGTGTTATGGGAAGTTTTAGAAAACTATATAAAGAAAAAAGAAAAAAAGTTAGGATATAAACATGTTTTAACTCCACCACTTGGTAATGTTGAATTATATAAAACGAGTGGACACCTAGAACATTATAAAGATGATATGTTTCCTATCATGGAAATTGAAGGTGAAGAATTTGTACTTCGTCCAATGAATTGTCCACATCATATGGTTATATATTCAAATGGCATTCATTCATATAAAGATTTACCAATTAGAATAGGTGAGATTGCAAGAGATTGTAGATATGAGGCAAGTGGCGCCCTAAAAGGTATTGAAAGAGCAAGAACTTTTTGTCAAAATGATGCACATTTATTTTGCACTCTAGATCAAGTTAAATCAGAATTTAAAACTGTTGTAGATTTAATACTTGAGTGTTATAAAGAATTAAATATAACTAACTATAGATTTGAATTATCTCTAAGAGATAAAAATGATACAGAAAAGTATTATCAAGATGATGAAATGTGGGATAAAGCTGAAAATATGCTTAGAGATGTTATGAAAGATATTGATGTTCCTTACGTTGAGAAAACAGGTGAAGCAGCATTTTATGGCCCAAAACTAGATGTTCAAGTAAAACCAGCAGTTGGAAATGAAATAACAATTTCAACTTGTCAGATAGATTTTTGCCTTCCAATGAAATTTAATTTATCATATATAGATAGAGATGGTAGTAAAAAAACTCCTGTTGTACTTCATAGAGCAGTATTTGGATCAATAGATAGATTTATAGCATATTACCTAGAAGAAACAAAAGGAATACTTCCAGTATGGCTTTCACCAGTACAAGTAAATATTATTCCAGTTAATAATGAATATCATTTAAGATACGCTAAAGAAGTTAATAATATATTAATAGATAATCAAATCAGAACTAATATAGATGATAGAGAAGAAAAATTAGGTTATAAATTAAGAGAATCTAATATTAAAAAAATACCACTTACTATAATATTAGGAGATAAAGAAAAAGAAAACGGAAATATTTCATATAGAAGACACGGATCAGAAGAAACTATAACATTAAAGATAGAGGATTTTATAACATTATTAACAAATGATATAAAAGAATATAGATAATAACATGTTAAATGAAAAATGAATAATTGTATTCATTTTTTTCAGTGTTAAATTATATCTTTATATGATATAATTATTATAGGTGATAAATAAATGAGAGTAATAATATCAGCAGGTGGATCTGGAGGTCATATATATCCAGCACTTGCGATTATAGATAAAATAAAAGAAAATGAAAAAGATAGTGAGTTTTTATATATTGGTACAACAACTAGGATGGAAAAAGATATTATACCTCAAAAAGGTATACCATATTTTGGAATAAAAGTATTTGGGTTAAAAAGAAGTTTATCTTTAAAAAATATTTCATCAATATATAATTTTTTAAAGTCAATAAAAATATGTAAGAAGAAAATATTAGAATTCAATCCTGATATAGTAATTGGTGTTGGTGGTTATGTAACAGCTCCAGTAATACTAGCTGCTAAAAAAAGTGGATATAAAACATTAGTTCATGAACAAAACAGTATTATGGGTTTATCTAATAAAATACTTTTAAAGTATACAGATACACTATGTACATCATTTGAAAATATGAAAATCAATGATGTAAATTGCGTTTATACTGGTAATCCAATGAGTGAAAATATAATAAAAAAAGTACCATATAACAAAGTGGACTTTGGCTTAAGTAAATCTAAAAAATTAGTTCTAATAGTAATGGGATCACTTGGTTCATCAACAATTAATGAAGTTTTAAAAGACACATTAACTAAGTTTGATAATAAATATGAAGTAGTAATAGTAACAGGAAAAGATTATTATTCAGAATTTGAAAAATTGGAAAAAAATAAAAATGTTTTTGTCTTTCCATATATAGATGATTTATCAAGATTAATGAAAGTAACTTATGTAATAGTAACAAGAGCAGGCGCAACTACACTTAGTGAGATAATGGTTACAAAAACTCCATCAATATTAGTTCCAAGTCCATATGTTACTGAGAATCATCAATATAAAAATGCTATGTATTTAGTTAATAAAGGTGCATCTATATTACTTGAAGAAAAAGATTTTACAAGTGAGATTTTGATTAAGAATATAAATAATTTAATTAATAATCCAAATAAACGTTTAGAAATGAAAGATAGTTTAGAAAATATTGGCAAAAAGAATAGTTCAACATTAATATATAATGAGATAAGGAAGTTAATTAATGATAAATGATTATATTTTAGAACTTGAAAAAATGAATATTGGGAAAATATTTAAGGATGAAAGTTTATCTAAATATACAACATATAAAGCAGGTGGTATTGCTAAAGTAATTATATTTCCTAATAATAGAGAAAAACTATTACAGTTGCTAAAATATATAAAAGATAATAATATTAAATATTTTATATTAGGTAATGGTTCTAATGTATTATTCTCGTCAAAATATTTTTATGGAATAATTATAAAATTAAATAATTTAAATAATGTAGAAATTAATAAAGATGAAGTATATGTTGAAGCAGGATATCCTATTATTAAGTTATGTAATTTATGTGCAGATAATAATTTAGGTAATCTTGAATTTGCATCAGGCATTCCTGCCACTATAGGAGGAGCTATATATTCTAATGCAGGAGCTTATAATATGGAAATGAGCGATATTGTAAAAACTGTAGAGATAATAGATAATGACTTAAATATAAGATTATTAGATAATAAAGATTTAAATTTTAAATATAGATATAGTATGCTTAAAGATAATAAAGATTATATAGTAATAAGCGCAGTATTAAAATTAATAAATAAAGATAAAAATGAAATTATTGAATTAATGAATAAAAGAAGAATGAAAAGAATGGAAACGCAACCTCTAGAATATCCATCAGCTGGGAGTGTTTTTAGAAATCCATCATTAGCGCCATCAGGTAAATTAATAGAGGATTTAGGATTAAAAGGATACAGTGTTGGAGGGGCAAAGGTATCAGAAAAACATGCGAATTTTATAATAAATTATGATAATGCGATTAGTGAAGATATTAAAAGTGTAATAGAATATGTACAAAAAAAAGTAAGAAATGAATATGATATAGAATTAAAACCAGAACAAGAATTTATAAATTGGGAGTGAAAAAGTGAAAAAAAGACCTAAGAAAAAACTAAATATATTTAGAGTTTTTATTGCCTTCTTAATTATTTTTCTAGTAGTAATAATAATTTTCTATTTAAGTAAAATGAAGGTTAAGGGATATTATATTAGTGGTAATACGTATTATTCAGATATTGAAATATTAAATATGACTAAACTTTCTGATTATCCATCTTATTTACTTACAACTAATTATAGTGTAAACTCTAAAATAAAAAATAATAAATTAATCAAAAATATAAAATTAAAGAAAACAATATTAGGAAAATTTAAAATAATAGTAAATGAAAATAAAATATTGTTTTATGATAATACAAAGAAAAAATCAGTATTATCAAATGGAGAACAGATTGACTTTTTTTATAAATATTCACCGGTTTTAGTAAGTGATATACAAGATAAAAAGATATATAATAAATTAATTGAGAAATTTAATATTATAAACGGTGATACCATAAAAAATATTTCAGAAATAAAATATGATCCTAATGATATTGATAAAGAGAGATTTTTATTTTCAATGAATGATGGGAATTATGTATATATTACAATGAGTAAATTCGATAATATAAATACATATTTACAGATAGCCAAAACCCTAGGAGATAAAAATGGCATACTATATCTGGATTATGGGAATTATTTTGTTCCTAAAGAATAAAATCTCTTTTTTTTTTTCTCTCTTTTATAGTATAATGTATATAACATAGAGGAGAGTAGTTATGAAGAAGATATTTTCATCAATAGATATTGGATCTAATAGCGTTAAAATTGTAGTTTGTGAATATTTTCAAAATAAACTAAATGTACTAGCATCTACTAAAAAGACTTCTGCTGGAATAGAAAAAGGAGTTGTTGTAGATGAAGAAAAAGTAAAAGAAGTAATAAAATGTGCATTAGATGATATAAATATATATCTTGGTACTGTTATTGATAAAGCAATAATAAATGTTCCAATGTATGATGCTAAATATATGATTAATGAGGGTTCTACAACTATAACTAATTCATCAAAGGTTATAACTGGTAATGATATGGTTAATGCACTTCAAGGATCAATATATAATAAGATACCAAAAACAAGAGAATTAGTAACTATTCAACCAATTAAATATAATATTGATAACGAAAAAAAGGATATATATAATCCAAG
>CAPQQE010000006.1:5904-20362 GCA_948687865.1 uncultured Bacilli bacterium | reverse complement strand
CCAAGAGGTATAGGGGCAGATAAACTTTATGTGAGTTCTATGAGTACTACTGTTCCTAAGAAAAATATATATAAGATAATATCTATTTTACAGGATTTAAATATTGAGGTTATTGATATATTATTTGGGATAATTGGAGACTATTATGAATTTAAAAATAAAGATATAGATAATAGTGTATGTGGTGTGATAAATATAGGATCTGATACTATAGAGACAGCTGTATTTAAAAACGGAATAATATTTAATTCTAATATAATAAATACAGGTTCTAAATCAATAGATAATGATATATCATATATATATAGTATTACTAAAAAGCAATCAAATAAAATAAAGGAAACCTTCGCATTAGCACATAAGGATTTTGCAAGTGTATCAGATATATATGAAGTAAATAATAAACTTGGAATGAAAACTAAAATTAATCAATATGAGATTAGTGAAATTGTTAGTTCAAAAATAAAAGAAATGTTAGAAATTTCAAAAAAAGGCCTAAATGACTTAACAAAAAAAGAAATAAGTTATATAATAGTATCAGGTGGAATAGTTAATATGCCTGGTTTTGATGTACTTGCTAGAGAAACATTGGGTGATAAAAGTGTTGTTAAGGCAATGAGTACAATAGGAGTTAGAGATAATTGTTATTCACAATCATTAGGTATGATAAGATACTTCATAGATAAACTTAGCATTAGAGGAAAAGATTATACTATGTTTGATGATGATAAATATTTTGATATAATCGATAATAGAAGAAATGATATAAATGGTAATGAATCAATATTTGGTAGATTGTTTGGCTATTTATTTGACAATAAGGAGGATTAGTTATGTTAGAAATTGATCAATTAGCAAAAATAAAAGTAATAGGTGTAGGTGGAGCAGGTAATAATGCAGTTAATAGAATGATTGAACAGGGACTTCAAGGAGTAGAATTTATAGTTCTAAAGCTCAAGTAAAAATTCAACTTGGTTCAACAGGACTTGGTGCAGGAGCAGATCCTGAAGTAGGAAGGGAAGCAGCATTAGAGTCAAAAGATAGTATTGTTGAAGTATTAAAAGGTGCAGATATGGTATTTGTAACTTGTGGAATGGGTGGAGGAACAGGAACAGGAGCCGCTCCTATAGTTGCTGAAATAGCCCAGGATTTAGGGGCTTTAACAGTAGGTATTGTTACTAAACCATTCGCATTTGAAGGAAGAATAAGAAGTGAACATGCTTTATCAGGATTAGAAGCATTAAAAGAACATGTTGATACATTAATTGTAATACCAAATGATAGATTAAGGGATATTATAGATAAAACAACACCAATGCTTGATGCATTTAAAGAAGTAGATAATGTACTTAGATTAGGTGTACAATCTGTATCTGATTTAATTGCAGTAACAGGTCTTGTAAACTTAGACTTTGCAGATGTTAAAACTGTTATGGAAAATAAAGGTGATGCATTAATTGGTATTGGATGCGCAACAGGAGCAAATAGAGCAGTAGAAGCTGCTAAGCAATCTGTAAGTAGTCCACTACTTGAAAAAGATATTAGAGGTGCAACAGATGCAATTATAAATATAACTGGTGGTAAAAACTTAAGTTTATTTGAGGTTGAAGATGCAGTTCAAGTAGTAAGAGAAGCAGCAGGAACTGATATAAATACAATATTTGGAGCGGTTATTAATGAAGCTCTTGATGAAGATATAGTTGTAACAGTAGTCGCAACTGGGTTTGATAAAGTTGGAGAGCCATTAACAAATACACCAAATACTATGACAACACAAGTAATTGATATGATAGATGATAATGATGATGATGATTCATCAGATGATGATATATATGATATACCAGAATTTTTAAGAAATAGAAGAAGTCTATAAACATATAATATATAAAGGAGAAATATTATTGATAAAGAAGGCGGATGCTAAAAATGGTGTAAACATTACGTACAAGATATGAAAAGGCATATGTAGAAAATACATATATCTTTTTTTATAATAATAAAAATGATATAATTTATTAGTAAGTTGGTGAATTATGAGAAGTATTTATGACATAACAAGGGAAAAATTAGAAGATTATTTTATTAAAAAT
This sequence comes from uncultured Bacilli bacterium, assembly GCA_948687865.1. The sequence goes on along the minus strand of CAPQQE010000006.1, from coordinate 18,272 downwards.
AATGATAAAAAGTTTAGAGCAATCCAAATATTTGAATGGTTATATAGAAAAAAGGTAAAATCATTTGATGAAATGAGCAATATAAAAAAAGAAACAATAATCAAATTAAATGAAGATTTTTACTTTAATAATATCAAATTAATTAAAAAACAAGAAGATGAACTTGTTAAGAAGTATCTTTTTGAACTGGAAGATGGAAATAAAATAGAATCAGTATTAATGATTCATGATTATGGAAAAAGTATATGCATTTCATCACAAATAGGATGTAATATGGGATGTGCATTTTGTGAAAGTGGTAGACTTAAAAAAGTAAGAAATTTAAGTGTTTCTGAAATGCTTCTGCAAGTAATGATGGTAGAAGATGATATTAATGATAGGATTAGCCATGTAGTAGTTATGGGAATAGGAGAACCATTTGATAATTATGAAAATGTAATAGATTTTATAAATATTATAAATGATGCATATTCTTTTGCTATAGGAATAAGGCATATTACAGTGTCAACATCAGGATTAGTTCCAAAAATATATGAATTTGCAAAGGAAAAATCAGGAGTAAATTTAGCTATTAGCTTGCATGCACCTAATAATGAAATAAGAAATAAAATAATGAAAATAAATAAAACATATAATATTGAAGAATTAATTAAAGCAGTAAAAGATTATATTACTTTAACAAATAGAAGGGTAACATTTGAGTATATAATGTTAAAAGATATAAATGATTCAGAAGAAAATGCTAAAGAATTATCAGAAATATTAAAAAATATTAATTGTTATGTAAATATTATTCCATATAATGAAACAAATAATATAGGATTTAAACGTTCTAGTACTTCTCAAATAACTAAATTTTGTGGTATACTAAAAGAGAATAATATAAATGTAACTATAAGAAGGGAATTTGGATCTAAGGTGTCTGCAGCATGTGGTCAATTAAGATCTGAAATTGAGGAGGCATTATAAATGAAATCATTTTTCTTAACAGATACTGGTAAAGTTCGAGATCATAATGAAGATAGTGTAACAATACTTAAAAATGCTAATAACGAATATTTATTAGCAGTAGCAGATGGAATGGGTGGACATAAAGCGGGAGAAGTAGCATCTTCTATGGCTATAGACCATATTACTAGTAAATTTAATGAATTTGAAAAAATAGGAAGTAAATCATATGCAATTGATTGGATTAGAAAGGAAGTTGCAGAGATTAATAAGTCAATATTTGCATATACAAGTGAACATAGTGAAAGTAAAGGTATGGGAACTACGTTTGTAATAGCGCTTTATACACAAGATTATTTATTGTTTGGTAATGTTGGTGACTCATCTGGATTTGTTTTAAAAAAAGGAAAACTATATAAAGTTACAAAAGATCACACTTTAGTTAATTTACTCGTTTCATCAGGGGAATTAACACCTGAAGAAGCGGAAAATCATCCCAAGAAAAATATTTTAATGAGAGCACTTGGCGCTAATAATCCAGCTGAAGTAGATATATTTGATGTTGCGTTAGATGATATAGATAGTATATTATTATGTAGTGATGGTTTAACAACAATGTTAAATGAAAATCAAATAGAAAAGGTACTAAGTGGTTCAGGATCTTTAGAAGAGAGAATAACAAGGTTGATAAGAAAAAGTAATGTAAGAGGTGGGACTGATAATATGTCAGTAGCGTGCCTTCAACTAAACGAGAAAGAAGGGGAGTTATAATGTTTTCTAAGGGTGCAAAAATAAATGATAGATATGAAATAATAAAGATGATTGGCGAAGGCGGGATGGCAAATGTTTATCTTGCTTATGATACTATTTTAGAGAGAAATGTTGCTGTAAAAGTATTAAGGGGAGATCTTGCTGATGATGAAAAATTTGTTAGAAGATTCCAAAGGGAAGCCCTTTCTGCATCTAGTCTTTCACATCCTAATATTGTTGAGATGTATGATGTCGGGGAAGATAATGGAAATTTTTATATTGTAATGGAATATATAGATGGTAAAACATTAAAGCAACTAATTAAAAAAAGGGGACATTTAACTGTAAGTGAAGCAGTAGATATAATGCTTCAATTAACAGAAGGATTATCTCAAGCTCATGATTCATATATTATACATAGAGATATAAAACCACAAAATATAATGATATTAGAAGATGGTATGGTTAAAATAACAGATTTTGGAATAGCAATGGCTATAAATGCTTCTGATTTGACGCAAACTAATTCGGTTATGGGATCTGTTCATTACCTACCACCAGAACAAGCCGCGGGTAAAGGATCGACAATTAAAAGTGATATATATTCACTTGGAATATTATTTTATGAAATGCTCGCAGGAACTATGCCTTTTAGAGGTGAAACTGCTGTTGAAATTGCATTGAAACATATAAAAAATCCAATACCAAGTATAAGAAAGATAGATTCAAAGGTTCCACAATCAGTAGAAAATATAATTCTAAAAGCAACCGCAAAGAATCCTAAAAATGTTCGTGAATTACATGATGATTTAAAGACATCATTAGACAAAGAAAGAGAAAATGAAAAGAGATTTATATTTAAATATGCAGAAGATGACTTAGATGAAACAAAGGTTTTAAATACATTAAAAGATGAATTAAAAGTAAATAATAGTACAAAGGAAGAAAAAGAAGAACCTATAGTGACTCCTATTGAAGAATCAAAAAAGAAAATGAGTAAAGTAACAAAAGCATTAATAATAATATGCTCTATTATAATAACCATAATATTACTAGTTGTTGTAATTATTCCAACAATATTTAAAACACCTGATGTTAAAGTTCCTGATGTTAGCGGATTAACTGTTAGAGAAGCAACCAAAGAATTAGAAAAAGCAGGATTATATGCAGTATCAACAGTAAAAGAAGATTATACTGATGAAGTTGATAAAGGAAAAGTGTCAAAAACAGAACCAAAAGCAAGGGAAGTTGTAAAAAAAGGTGCTAAGATAGTATTATATAAATCACTTGGAAGTGAGAAAATAACTATAGATGATTATACCAATAAGGATTATAACAAAATCCAAGCAAACTTAGAAGTAAGGGGTATAGTTGTTAATATTGAATATAAGGCAGTTGATGATAAAAGTAAATATAAAGGTAAAGAAAATTTAATTATTGACCAATCCTCTAAAAAAGATTCTGTATTAATAAAGGGTGACTCAATAACTTTATATTTACCTAAAATTGATAAAGAATATCCAGATTTTGTGAAAGAAAATTATAGTGTATCAGAAGTTAAAAAATTTTGTGAAGAATATGATATTGTACTAGAAGTAGAAGAAGAGATAGATAATACAAAAGAAGAAGGTACAATAATATATCAAAGTAGACCAGCGGGATCTGAAATAGCAAATAGAACTACACTTAAAATAAAAATTACTAAAAAATCTGAAGAAGAAAAGAAAGAAGATGATTCCATATGAGGAAGAGGAAAATTAATGATAGGAAGAATTATAAAAGTTTTAAGTAATGATTATACGGTAAGATTAGAAACCGGTAAAAGTGATATATTTAAAGCAAGGGGGGTGCTAAGAAATAAAAAGATAACCCCACTTACAGGAGATATAGTAAAAGTTGATATTAATAAAAAAACAATAGATGAAATATTACCAAGAAAAAATGAATTAATAAGACCACCAGTTTCCAATATAGATATTGCATTAATAGTAGTAAGTGCTAAAGAACCAGAGTTTTCATCAAACTTACTAGATAAAATGATAAATATAATAGAATTTAATAATATAGTTCCTGTTATATGTATATCTAAATATGATTTGTTAGATGATACAACATATATAGATAAAATAATAGGGTATTATAAAAATATAGGATATAGAGTATTTATAAATACAGATTTAGATGAAATTAGAAAAATATTTAGAGAAAAAGTCACTATTCTAACAGGTCAAACTGGTGTTGGTAAATCAACTTTAATAAATAAATTAGAAAAGAAAATGGATTTAAAAACAAATGAAATAAGTAAGGCACTTGGAAGAGGTAAGCATACAACTAGACATACCGAGTTATATGATTTATTCTATGGTTTTGTAGCGGATACTCCAGGTTTTTCTAAACTTGATTTCATAAATATGACAAAGGAAGATATAAGAGATAATTTTGTTGAATTTAATAATTATAAAGAAAAGTGCAAATATAGAGATTGTATGCATATAAATGAAGATGATTGTGAAATAAAAAGAAAAGTAGATAAAGGTATTATTTTAGAAAGTAGATATGATAATTATATAAAGTTTATAAATGAAAGTGAGTAGTAAAATGTTAGAAAAATATAATTATGAAGAATACTTAAAGGAGAAAAAAGATGAAAGTATCAGTTTCTATATTAAGTGAAAAAGAAAACTATAAAGAAGCAATCTATAAATTAAATAATACTAATGCAGATTATTTACATCTAGATATAATGGATGGAAGTTTTACTAACAATAAAACATTTTCAATTGTAGAATCAAATATTATAAGTAAATTAATTAATAAAAAATTAGATGTACATATAATGAGTACTAATTTAGATAAAATAATTGATGAATATCTAAGTCTAAACCCAGATATAATTACATTTCATATAGAAAATGATAATATAGATAAATACATATGTAAGATAAAGGAAAAAAATACAAAAGTAGGACTTGCTATAAATCCAGATACTAATATAAATATAATAGATAAGTATTTAGATAAAGTAGATTTAATATTGATTATGAGTGTTATGCCAGGTTTAGGTGGGCAATCATTTATTGATGTAACTGATAAAGTTAAATACTTAAAGCAATCACAAAATAAATATAATTATTTAATTGAGATAGATGGTGGTATAAATAGTGATACTATTAATATAGTAAGAGATTATGTTGATATAGTAGTATCAGGAAGTTATATAACAAGTAAAGATGATTATCAGAGTGCTATAGATAGTTTAAAGTAAGAATATTTTATTATATTCTTTTTATTTACATATTTTTATTATTTTAGCTAAATAAAGTTTTAATTAATAATTAATTATTGTATAATTATATTTAGGATAGGTGAGTATATATGAATAAAACAAAAATGATTGCGACAATAGGTCCATCATCAAATTCAAAAGAAGTAATAAGACAAATGATACTTCAAGGGGTAGATGTAATTAGAATAAATATGTCACATTCTTCGTTTGAAGATGCTAGAGATATAATATTAAAAATAAGAGAGTTAAATAGAGAATTATCAATAATTACTGGTATTATGCTTGATACTAGAGGCCCTGAGATTAGAATAAATGAACTACAAAGAAATATAGTAAAATTAGAAGCTGGGAATACTATTAGAATAGTTAATAATAACATTAAAGGAAATGAAGAGATGATTTCATTAACTTTACCTGAAATAATTAATTATATAAAAATAGGTGAGAAAATATTATTAAATGATGGGAACGTTGTGTTAAATGTTATACAAAATAGTTCAGATACACTAATTTGTGAAATAAAAAATGATGGTTATATAAAAAGTAATTGTAGTGTTAATATACCAAATGCTAACTTTAATTTGAAATTTCTATCAGAATATGATAAGGAAACTATAAAATTCGCAGTAATGATGCAAGTAGATTATATAGCATTATCACATGTAAAAGATCAAATGGATGTTCTTGATATAAATGATTTATTAATAGAACTATCGGATGATCATATTAAAATAATTAGTAAAATAGAAAATAAATCCGCAATAGAAGAAATGAAAGGAATATTAAAAGTTAGTGATGGCGTAATGATTGCAAGAGGAGATCTTGGAATTGAACTTGAGCTTGAAAGAATACCAAGTATACAAAAGAAAATAGCTAATGAAGCTAAGGAATCAGAAAAAATATGTATAATAGCAACTGAAATGTTATCAACTATGCAAGAAAATCCAAGACCAACAAGAGCAGAAGTATCTGATGTTGCTAATGCAGTATTAGATGGTACTGATGCTGTTATGTTATCTAGTGAAACTGCAATCGGAAAATATCCAGTTGAAACTGTTACTACAATGAATAAAATAATAGATGAAATAGAAAAAGAAATAAATTATAACGATTTACTATTAGAATTTAATAGAAAAGATAAAACTGATATTCCAACCGCAATTGCATATAGTACTGTAGATTCTGCAAATAGAATTAATGCAAATGCTATAGTATGCTCAACTATGTCAGGTTCAACTGCAATGAAAATAAGTCATTTTAGACCAAGCGCACCTGTTATAGCTATATCACCACTTGAAAAAACAGTAAGTGGACTTACTATTAATTATGGAATTATACCTGTTAAAGTTCCAATGCTTGATTCAACAGATGAAATAATAGAAAAATCTGTTAAAATAGCTAAAGAAAGACTAGAATTAAAAGAAAATAGCAAAATATTAATCGCAGGTAGTTTTCCTTTAGATACAGATTATACTAATTTTATGAAAATAGAAGAAATTAAATAAGGAAAGTGATAAAACTTGAAAATAAATAAAGAAGAATTACTTAAAGCAAAAGAAGATATATTGAAAAAAAATATATCTGCTGAGTTAAATGATGAAATAAGCAAAAAAATTGAAAAGGAAGTAAATGAAATAATAAATAAATTTGAAGAAATAAAAGAAGATGATCAATTTGAAGAATAATGAGATAATGATAGATTTATATAATGAAAAATATAATGAATTCGTAGATAAAATTATATCTGATATAATATTAAAAAATCCTAAAGTATTAAAAGAATATCCTATTTTAGAAATAGAATACAATATTGATGGTACAAAAAAAGATATATATTCACTAGCATCAGAGCGAGATATAAAGAAAATGCAGATTAAAAGTGATAAGAGTGAATTAGACTATAAATTTAGTCAAAATAAGATAACAAAAGAAGAATATGAAACTAAAATAGATGAAATAAATAAAAAAATGATAGAACAAGATTTATTATATGATGATCTTATATTTAAAATAATAGATACAAACGATATAGAATTAATTAAAAAATCAATATTTAAGTATAATTTGAATAATATAGATTTATCACGTTTAGCAGAAGCAATAAGCTCAGTTGCTGAAAACAAAATAGAAGAATTTAGAAAAAATAATAAAGAATTTATGATAGATAAATTATCATATTGGAATTATAAGTATGACAAAATATCTAAAGGTATAAGTAAAGCAAGAGATATAGAAAGATTTATACTTAGTATTATAGAAAAATAAAATTTCATATAGTGAAATTTTTTTAATATATCTTTACAAAGTAAATATAATTTTGTAATATAGATAAATAAAAAAGGAAGTGTTAAACTATGAAAGTAAGATTATTAACAGAGGATGAGGTATTTGGAAAAAATAAATTAGGTATAATAAAACAAAAGGGTACAAAAGCAAAAGCAACAGAATTTGCAAAAACAACAGGAGTATTTGTTGATGATGAAGGTTATTTAATGACATCATATAACGGTTATGTTCGCGCAGTTTACAGTAATGGTAAATTAAATTCATCTACTACCGTTAGGCGTGGTATCGGAATTCGCCCAGTTTTAGAGTTCTCTTCAATTGATGAAATTTTTAAATATGGTGGTGAAATTTTAGATAATAATAAATTAAAATTTGGAGTGTATGCCCATTCATTTGCATTAGAATATATTGAACAAATAAAATGGTCAGATAGATTAGATAGTGGAGTATTGGAAGTATATGACGGTTATACACTTGATGGGGCAAATTATAATGATTATAATTCTAAGTTTAATCCAACAAGAGTAGCAACATATGAATATAACGGAAAAAGAGTAACTAGGATAAAGGCTAATTCTTCATTTGACGGGAAACCATTTATGTTATCAAATGGACAGTCATATAAAGATGGTGATTATGTTTGGTTTGAGGTAAAAGATGTAATGTGGGACTTTGATAAAGAAAGACTAATAGCTGTTTATGAAGATGTAACATTAGGTGGGCTACAGTTTAGTAATGTGAAAAATAATTATTATTATGATGATGAATATTTTTATGAAGTCGATATAGGTAAATATTTAAATAATTTATTTTTACCTGAATTACTTCAATTTAAAAATATTACTTTAGATAATAAGGAAGAAGATAGTAATTTAGATGAAGTTAGGAGATTACTATGTCAGTTAGAAAATAATAAGAAACACATAAAATTTTTAGAGGAAGAAAATGCTAAGTATAAAAAATTATTAGATGAAGTTAATAATAATTTAAGTGCAATTACTGAAAAGATAGATGGAATTAGTTCACTTAAACTACAATAAAAATAAATATTTAAATCTTTAAAATGTTAACGCAAGTTGACATTTTTCTATTTCAAATTGACGCTTTTCCACTTATAGTTGGTAGTATATTTAATAGAAGTGTAGTATAATTTAATGTGTTACGAAAGGAAGAGAATTATGTTAAAATTAAAAAATATATCAAAGAGTTATACTACAGGTACATTTACTCAAAAGGCATTAGATAATGTTTCAATTGATTTTAAAAATAATGAATTTGTAAGTATTCTTGGAGCATCAGGATCAGGTAAAACAACACTTTTAAATATAATAGGTGGTCTTGATAGATATGATAAAGGGGATTTAATAATAAATGGTAAATCTACTAAAAATTTTAAAAATAAAGACTGGGATGCATATAGAAATAATAGTATAGGATTTATATTCCAAAGTTATAATCTTATATCACATATGTCTATTTTAAGCAATGTTGAGCTTTGTATGACATTAAGTGGGGTATCCTCTAAGGAAAGAAAGAAAAGGGCAAAGGAAGCACTTGAAAAAGTAGGATTAAAAAATCATCTACATAAAAAACCAAATCAATTATCAGGTGGGCAAATGCAAAGAGTAGCAATCGCAAGAGCACTTGTCAATAATCCAGATATAATACTAGCAGATGAACCAACAGGAGCACTTGATTCTAAAACTAGTGTTCAAATAATGGAATTAATTAAAGAAATTTCAAAAGATAAACTTGTAATAATGGTTACACATAATCCTGAACTTGCTAGTAAATATTCAAGTAGAATAATTGAACTAAAAGATGGAGAAATAATAAAAGATTCATCTGAGGAAGTATTAGATGATAATGAAGAAAATTATAAATTAAATAAAACATCAATGGGATTTTTTACTGCACTTAAATTATCATTTAATAATATATTAACAAAAAAGGGAAGAACTATTTTGACCGCATTCGCATCATCAATAGGTATAATAGGTATTGCCTTAATATTATCATTATCAAATGGTTTTCAAATACAAATAGATAAGTTTGAAAAAGATACCCTATCACAAGCTCCAATAGTTATTAGTGAGCAAACTATGGATATGAGTATGACAAGTACAGAAAATAATAAAGAAGATAAATTAGAAGAGTATACAAATAAAAAAGAAATATATCCTCTAAAAACTATGAGTAGTAATATTCATATAAATAAAATTACAAAAGACTATATGAATTATATAAATAATGTAGATGAAAATTTAATAGGAGGAATATCATATCAAGGCGCTACTAATTTAAATTTATTAACTAAAGTGGGTGATAAAGTAAAATATTTGAATTCATCAAATATATTATTTCCACTTCCAACTAATTTAGATGATAGTATAAGTACAGTTATGGATGATAATTTTGAAGTAATAGAAGGAAAAATGACTGATAATAAAGAAGACCTATTATTATTAGTAGATACTAAAAATAGAGTTAGTGAAGACACATTAAAATTATTAGGCTATGATAGTGATGATAATATTAGTTTTGATGAACTATTAGATAAAGAATTTAAAGTGATTTTAAATGATGATTTTTATACTAATTCAGGATTTAATTATGTTCCATCTACTGACTATGAAAAATTATATAATAGTAAAAATGCGATAACTCTTAAAGTAAGTGCAATTATAAGAGGTAAAAAGGGCAGTGATTTTGCTAAATTATCTGGAAGTGGATTTGTTTACAAAAAAACACTTATGGACTATGTTACCAAAATAAATGATAATTCTAGTATAGTAAAAGATCAAAAAGATAAAGATTATAATGTAATAACAATGCAAAAATTTGATTTAAATACAGATGAAGGAATAAAAGAAAAAGAGCAATTATTATCATATTTAGGAGCAGATACTCCTCCTATGTATCTTCAAATTTATCCAAAAGATTTTGATTCTAAAGATGAATTACTTAAGTATCTAGATAAATATAATAAAGGAAAAAAAGAAGAAGATAAAATTATATATTTAGATCAGGCTGAATTAATAACTAATATGTCTGGAAGTATTATGGATGCGATAACAATTGTTTTAATAGCATTTTCATCAATATCACTAGTTGTATCTTCAATAATGATAGGAATAATAATATATATATCTGTTTTAGAAAGAACTAAGGAAATAGGAATACTTAGAGCACTAGGTGCAAGAAAAAAAGATATTACAAGGGTATTTAATGCAGAAACATTTATAATAGGCTTAACTTCAGGTTCACTTGGTATACTAATTGCGTACTTATTAACAAAACCAATAAATGTTATAATAAAAAATTTAACAGATTTAGAGGGTGTTGCTAAATTAAATATTACTCATGCTATTATTCTTGTAATAATAAGTATAATATTAACTTTAATAGGTGGATTTATACCAGCTAAAATGGCTAGTAAAAAAGACCCTGTTGAAGCTCTTAGAACGGAATAAATGAATAAAAATCTCTTTTCGACTCAAAAGTAGTTTGAAAGGAGATTTTTTAATGGCAAAACATAAAGTAGAAATTACAGGAAGAAAAACATCAGAATTAAAAGTACTTTCTAATAATGAACAAATGGATCTATTTAGAAAAATGAAAAATGGCGATAGGTCTGCTAGAAATAAAATAGTAGAGGGAAATTATAAATTAGTGCTTAGTATATTACAAAAATTTACATCTAGAGTAGATAATATGGATGATTTATTTCAGGTTGGATGCATAGGACTATGTAAAGCAGTAGATAATTTTGATTTATCATATGATGTAAGATTTTCAACATATGCAGTACCAATGATAATAGGTGAGGTTAGAAGATATTTAAGAGATGATAATACCATAAGAGTATCAAGAAGTGTTAAAGATTTAGCATATAGAGTATTAAAAGCAAAAGAAGAGTTTATGATAATAAATGGAAGAGAGGCTACTATAGAGGAAATATCCAAAATATTAGAAGAAGATGAAGTAGATATTGTATACGCACTTGAAGCAACTAAAGGAACTATTAGTATATTTAAGCCAATATATAATGATGGTGGGGAAACTATATATTTATTTGATCAAATCGAAAATCCAAATGAATCAAGTAATAATTGGAATATAAAAATGGCATTAGAAAATGCAATAGAGAAATTAAAAGATAAAGAAAAATTCATATTACTTCAAAGATATTTAATAGGAAAAACTCAAATGGAAATAAGTGATGAACTTGGTATTAGTCAAGCCCAAGTATCTAGAATTGAGAAAAATGCTTTAAATAATGTAAAAAAACTAATAAAATGATTTGCATTATTTTTTTTAATGTGATATACTATGAAATTGTTTGTGGGCAAAAAGGGGAGATAATATGAAAAAATCTTATTTAAGACTAATAAAACTTGCACTTATAACATCTTTATCCTATGGTTCTATAAAGGGTGCAGAATACTATAAAGATATAAATAGAGTTCCTATAATGAACATATCTATAGATAATGAAAAGAATTTGGATTTAGGTGAATTTCCTATTAAACAATATGATTATTCTATTATAAAAGTGTTAAGTCAAAGAGAAAAGATGATTGAGGAGTTAACACCTATTGTAGAAAAATATGCAAGTATATTTTGTTTAGATAAAGATTGTGTATTAAAGCAAATAAGTTTAAATACAAATAATTTTGATAATTATAGTTTTATTTGGAATAAAAATATATCTAAAATAGAATATAAACCTTATGAGTTAAAATGTGCAATGCGCACTTATAATTTTTCAGAAATGTTTTATAGAAATACAATGTGTGAAAAATATGATGACTTTACTTCACAAGTTTTTTTCTTAACAAGGGATATGTATAAACATCCAGGAAATTATTCAGAAGTTGAAGTTAAGCGTTGTTATGATATTCCTCCACAAGTTGGGGACATGACTATTAGAGAATTTGTATATGAAACAGCAGATATATTAGGAGTAGATGGTGATATGGTTCTTGCAATAGCTTGTTTAGAATCAGGATACTTTAATTATACGTATAATAATGACTCATTTGGTACAGGGTGTTCATTTAACAATATTTATGAAGGAATAATATTTGGTATTTGT
>CAPQQE010000006.1:1486-5894 GCA_948687865.1 uncultured Bacilli bacterium | reverse complement strand
TGTAATATAAAATATAATTATATAGATTGTGGTTATACTTCACTAGAAAGTATCGCAACAAAATATTGTCCACCTAGTGTAGATGTGTGGCCAGGTAGAGTTAGATCAATTGAATATATGTTAAAAAATGGTTACAAGTTATATGATGAGTATGACAAAGATTTAAGTTATAGTAATTAGGTGATTATATGAAAGAGATTACTAGAGAAAAACCTTACGTAAGTGAGAAAAGATATTATTACAGACTATACTTGTTTTTTGTAGAGAATAAGTTTGTCCCTTATAATACATTTATGAAAAAATTAAAAATGATGTTTAATATTAATAACCTTTATCCATCAATATTGTATAGAAAAATAGAACATATGAAAACATATATATCATATGAACTAGCAGAAGAAATGAAATTAATATTAGATTATATTATTGTGGCTAAAAATAATGATAGAGAAAAAATATTTGATTTATACCCAAAAATAAAAAATATTGATTCAAATAATCATATTCGTAAGCAAGAAGAACCTAAATCAAAAGTTTATACTTTTAAAACTCCTAAGTCTACAATTGAAAAATCTAATAATGTAAGAGAAAAACTAATAATAGATTTAAACTTATTTATAAGTCAAAATAAATATATTAGTGAATATAGTGAGGAAGATAGGAAAAAAATAGAAAAATTATGTCAGAGAATTCGTAATAATATTAATGGAGTAGAGTCAGAAGATTATATTAAATTTATAAAATTATATAAAAATTTAAATCCTATTTCTTGTGCTGAATTAGATCAATATTTAGAGGTCTTAGAATATTTTTGTAAATATCTAGATGAAAATGTATTAAAATTTATTCAACTTGAAACAGAAGAACAAATAAGAAGTTTTTATGTATCAGGAGAGGAAAACTTAAGTGATAGTTTTAAAGAAAATATAACAACTTTTCGAAGATGGAAATTGTATAAAATTAGAGCGCATCAAGAACACTATCATAAACTTAAAGATTTAATGTATACATTTAAAGAAAATTTAAATTTAGAAGATTTATATGAGTTGGACGGAACATGTAAGCAAAAAATAAAAGAAGATATGCCATGTATATATGAATTTTATGCAGATATAATGGAATTATCAAGAAAATATAGAGAAATATGTGAATTAAACAAAGTATCATATGGTAAAAGAGAAAAAATGAAAGAAGAGTTTAAAAAACAAATGGTATTAAGAAATAATTAAAGGTTATTTCTTTTTATTTTAATAATATAATTTATTAGGTGGTAGTATGCGTTTATCAGAACTTCAAAATAAAGATGTTATTAATATAAATACAGGTGTAAAAGTTGGTAATATTATTGATGTAAAGGTAAATAGTGAAACTGGAAAGATAGAATCTTTAATATTAGAGAGAAAAAAGTTTTCTTCATTTTTTTCTGCTAATGAAGAAATAGAAATTTATTATAGTCAAATAAATAAAATAGGAGAGGATGTAATTTTAGTAGAAAATATTACTTCTTAGTGTTATAATTAAAATAGGAGGAACGAATATGAGTAAGGAAAGAAAACAAATTTTATTATCAGCCATATTAATGATAGTTTATGTGTTAGGAAGTTTTATATATTTATATGTTTCAGGAAATTTAATTTCAAAAGATATGAGTGAAAATATATCTAATATAATTTCATATGTAATATCCATTACAGGTATTGTATACTTTTTGATTCTTATGAAAAAGGATATTGATCTAAATAAACATTATAAAGGAATAATGTTTTGGTCCATAATATTCTTTATAGTAAATATAGTATCAGGAGTTCTTGGTTTCATGGTGTATGGTACTTTAGATACTGGTAAAGTAAAAAAAGAAAAAAGGGAACTCCCTAAAATAGAAATTTCAGAATATACAAATAAGTATATATGTTTAGTAGCATTTCTAATTTGTATTTTTATATTAATGTTTGGTAATTCATTTATGACAAAATTTTGGATGACAATAGCCTCTTATTTAATAATATTATTATTAATGATATTTCTATTTAGAAAACAACTAGTTCATGACTTCAAATTATTTAGAGAATACTTTAGAGAATATAGTTCATTAGTCTTTAAAACTTGGGGTAAATCATTATTAATTATAATGATAACAAGTTTATCAATACAAATAATAACAGGTACTACTCAAGCAAATAATCAAATTAATTTGCAAGAGTCATTCAATGTAATGCCAGTATTTATAGCACTATTATCAATTATTTATGCACCAATTGCAGAAGAATTAATGTTTAGAGGTGTAATTAGAAAATTCATTAAAAATGATAGAGTATTTATAATTGTTAGTGGTATATTGTTTGGATTATTACATGTTATAGATGATTCAAAAACATTAGCAGAATTTTCATATGTAATAGTATATTCGGCCCTAGGAGTATATTTATCTAGTTTATACGCTAAAACTAATAATATTTGTACAAATATATTTATGCATATGCTTCAAAATACATTAGGTGTTATTGGAATGTTATTATTAATGTTATTAGGAACAGTTTAAAAAGAAAAAGGATGTTAAAATCCTTTTTAATATACTTCTTCTTTTATATTATCTAAATTTTTATTCATAATATTAATATAATCTATATTTTGGTTTCTATCATCCATAGATATACTATTTAATGTGTCTATCTCTAAATATTTAATTCCATAAGTATTTTTTAAATCTTTTACTGTATCAGTTTCAATATATCCTTTTTTTACAAATATATAATTTACACTTTTGTTGTTAATTAAATTTTTCGCATCCGCTAGATCTTTATCAGACATAGATTTTTCATCTAAACTAATTATATTAAATCCATATTTTGATAAAACTTTTAAATCATCAGATGCAACTACAATATTTTTATTTTTAGCATTTTCTGCTATTTCTTTTAAATCTGCATCTATAGTTGATAATTCTAATTTCAATTTTTCATAATTATCATCAATTTCTTTTTCAATATAACTACTATTTATATATTCTTTTAATCCATTTCTAGTGTTATTAGCAATTGTAAGCATAGTAGATGGATTAATCCATAATTCATCCATACTATTTGTATATTCTATCTTCGCAGTTGAATCAATAATTTTTAATTTCTTATTTTTATTAACCATTTGAACAATATAATCTTTTTCTATATCAAGTCCATTATATATAATCAAATTAGCAGAGCTAAAATCTTTAATTTGTTTAGAAGTAAGTTTATATTCATATGGATTAACATCACTTGGATAAAAACTAATTATATTTGAATGTTCTGAATATAATTTATTTGCGACATATTCAATAGGGTAAATACTAGTGTAAATAGTAATATCTTCCATTGAATCTTTATTGGTGCATCCACTAAAAATAAGTATTGTACATATCATAAATAATAATTTAATAATCTTTTTCATTTTATTTCTCCCTTATCTTTTCTTTTTTAGGTACTGGATCATATCCACACTTAGCAAAAGGTCTACATCTAAATAATCTTCTAATTGTTAAATAGGTACCATAAAAAAAGTTATAATTCTCATAAGCCTCAATCGCATAATTAGAACAACTTGGATAAAATCTACAAGCATTATGCATATCAAGAGGTAATTTTTGATAAAACTTTATTAACTTTATAATAAGATGTTTCAATTTTGCCTCACCTAACATAATTTTAACATAATTTTTAGTAATATAATAGAGGATATTTAATTTTAATGATTTTTTGAAAAAGAAAAGTGTTATAATTATTATAATAAAACATTCTATTATGGTAATTATAAGGAGAGTAGGTATCATGAATAAACATGCAATAATTGTTATAAAAAATGAAAATCATGAATATCTGCAATATTTTGATGTAAGGTGGAATAGTTATTTATTCTTAAATTGTAAATTTAATGAAAAATTTAACTACAGAATAATAAAAAAATATATATCCGAAAGATTAAAAATAGATAAAAAGGAAATTGAATGTAATTATATTGATAAAAAAATTCATACAAAGTTTTCCGAAAGTGATAAAAAAGAAAAAGAATACGAACATTATTTTGTTGAAGTTAAAATTAGTTTTATACCAGAAATAATGAGAGATAAAAATTTCTCTATAGATAATATAAAGTATTGCTGGTATAACTATGGAGAATTAAAAAATGATGAAAGAATACAAAAAGTAAATAGTGATATAGTGAGTTTTATAAAAGAGTTTAAATTATAATTAAATTAGGAGAGTAATAATGGATAAGATGGTTATTTTTGATTGGGGAGGGGTTGTTGAAAATCATGAGAATGATTTAAAGGATTTAAAAGATGCAAAAATAAGAGTAATAAGAAGGTTTAATAAATCTTTATCAGACGATGAAATATTGAAAAGATGGGCAGATAAGACTGAAAGAGGAACTT
>CAPQQE010000006.1:0-1476 GCA_948687865.1 uncultured Bacilli bacterium | reverse complement strand
TAATATAAATGTGTCATTTGAAGAATTTAAAAATGCATATGAAGAGGAATTTTCTTTAATTAGATACTATGAAGATGTAGTAAAGTACGCACATTCTTTAAAAAATAGATGTAAAATTGCAATTTTATCTAATCTTATATTTTTTGACAAAAAAAGAATAGACAATCAGTATGATTTAAGTAAATTTGATAAAGTATATCTATCCTATGAGATAGGAATTAGAAAACCTGATAGAGAGATCTATGAGTACGTATTAAATGACTTAAAAATAGAAGCAAAGAATATTTTATTTATTGATGATAACATTAATAATATTATTACTGCTAAAGATTGTGGTATGAATGCATGCCAGGCATTTGGATATGAATTAAATAAAATAAAAAAAGAAGTAGATAAATTTCTGATGAAATGAAAAATTAAATATAGAGGTTTTAATTCTTTTAAAATATACTGATATAATTCATTCTATAAAAAATCAATATTTAAATTTAACACAATTTATGATAAAATTAATCTGGTGATATATAAATGAAAAGTATAAGTGATTATGGAATTGATTTAAATAATGAATTAATAAAAAGGGCATTTACACACTCTTCATATGTTAATGAGACAAAAAAAGGAGAAGACTATGAAAGGTTAGAATTTTTAGGGGATAAAATATTAGACTTTTTAGTTAGTGAATATCTTTATATTAATGAGCATTTAAAAGAAGGTGAAATGACTAAGATAAGAGCTAGTTATGTTTGTGAAAATGCACTTTATGAATATTCTAAAAAATTAGGTTTTAGTAATTATTTAAGGTTAGGAAAAGGAGAAGAAGCTAGCGGTGGAAGAAATAGAAAAGCAGTATTGGCAGATACGTTTGAAGCTTTTCTAGCAGCAGTTTACTTAACTTATGGTATTAGTAAAGCAAAAGAAATAGTTTACGATATAGTAATAAATGCAATAGAAAATAAAGAAGATTACTATTTTAATGATTATAAATCTATACTTCAAGAATTTCTTCAAGCAGATAAAAAAGGTGCTGAATATGAAATAATAAAAGAAGAGGGTCCATCGCATAATAAAACATTTACGACAGTAGTAAAAATTGATGATGTAACTCTTGGTGTAGGTGTTGCAAATAGTAAAAAAGAATCAGAACAAGAAGCTGCCAAAGATGCCTTAAGTAAACAGGCAAAATTTATAAAAGAGGAAATATAATTATAAAGAGGAAGATTATATGAAAGATAGAATAATAAGTGCAGTTGTAGCATTACTAATATTTATTCCACTTTTAATATTAGGTGGTATATATTTTAAAATAGGAATAATATTTATATCAGTACTTGCTTTATATGAAGTAATAAAACTTAAAAATAGTATGCCAAATTTAATTAAAATAATATCATATATTCTCTTAATAATGATTGTATTATTTAAAAATATTGATATCCCCATAATTTTAATTATCTTATCATCATTATTAATCAT
>CAPQQE010000005.1:4258-27578 GCA_948687865.1 uncultured Bacilli bacterium | reverse complement strand
TATGTTTTTCAATATATATATTATTTTAACATAGATTAAAAAAGATTACAATAAATTAAAAAAAATTAAAATATAAGAATTTTTTTTGGGGAATGTTCCCCAGAAAAAAAAGTAAAATTGGGGAACTTTGTTCACGTGTTGCTCAAACTGCTGGTATTCTAAGAATAGAGAATTTGGGGAACGATAAATATAAGAAACTATTAAATTATAAAAATCGAAGTGGAGGTAAATTTTGAATGAAGAAACTAAGTCAAATTATTATTCAATCATTCCTGCTACGGTAAGGTATGATAATAATTTAAAACCAGCTGAAAAATTACTTTATGGAGAAATTACAGCGTTGTCTAATAAATTAGGATATTGTTATGCTAATAATAGATATTTTGCAGAACTCTATAATGTAACAATTGGAACTGTTAGTAAATGGATTTCCCATTTACAAAAGTTAGAATATATTATTATAGTTATAGAAAGAAATGAAAAGAATGAAGTTATTTCTAGAAAAATTTATATAAATGATTTACCCTATGGTGAAAAAAGACAATACCCCTATAGTGAAAAAGAAATATACCCTATGGATAAAAATGATAAGTATAATATTATAAATAATAAAAAGATAGATGATTTATTTATAGCAATATTAAATAGAGATAGAAAAATATCAGATGAGTTTTATGGTTTAATGGAGAAATTAGGATTACTATATGATTTAAAAACTGTAAAGATATTAAAAGAAGATAAAGAAAAAATGATAAAAGAAATTACATATACTATTTATGATTTGTTTAATAGTAATTTTGTAGGAGTGCTACAAAAATTTGATAGAAAAACTATAATGAATATATATTTAATTTGTAAAGATGCAGAAGCAAGAAAGATGAATACAGAAGATTCAATTCAAGATTTTATTATGTATTACAGAAAAAGTTTAATAAATTTATATAGCAATAATTTTTAGGAGAATTGTATTATGGATGAATATATTGATAGTATTACAAGACTTGGAAACGAGGTCTTATTTTTTTTGTTTAAAATAAGTGTTATTGTTATAACAGCTCTACTAATTTTTTCACTTATAATGTTAATAGCAGGTTGTGTGTTAAAATCACAGAAATTAAGAAGTAAGTATCTAAAAGCTTCAATTTCTTTGTTAGTAAGTTTGGTAATTTTATTATTATTGCCAATCTTAATTTATTTATATAAGAATTTAATGTAGTTTTTTCTATTACTTAGCTCTTCAAATAAAAAGTATAGGAGGAATTAAAATGCAAAAGAATGTTAAAAGAGTTATTAAAAAATTATTTGTAATTAGTTTTTTTATTTTAAACAAAGCTAATTTGTGTTTAGCAACAGGAATTGGAACTCAAGAAGTTCAAACAGCAACTGATAATATTAAAAGAGTAATAACAAGTATTGCTATGCCATTGGGTGGTATATTGATATTTGCAAGTGTGGTAATTGCAGCTTTAAGAATGATAGCAAATGCAAATAACCCTCAAAAACGTGCTGAAAGCATTGGCAGTTTGGCTTGGATTTGCGGAGGTGGTGTTATATTAGGCTTAAGTTTAATTATCACTGGAATTATTATTAACATAGCAACAAATAATACAGGTGCTTTATTAAGTGCTTAGAAAGGATGGGAAATATGAAAACTTTTAAAGTACCATATGATGTGAAAAGAGAAGAAAAAATTTTTGGAGGATATTTAAGTTTAAGACAAGTTCTGTATTTAATGCTTATAGGAATTTCTTGTACTTTATTTTTTATTCCAATGTCAAAGTGGATAAGTTTAGCAATAATAAGTATTTTGACGATTTTCTTTTTACTATGTGCTTTTATGAAAGTTAATGAACAGAGCTTTGATAAGTTCTTTTTTTATGCTTTAAAATATTTATTTAGAGAAAAATTATATATTTACAGGAGGTGTGATGAATAATGTTAATAATGTCTATATTTCTTATTTTAACTTTCATTATGATAGTTGGCACTTTGTTGTATGTAAGTAATAAGAAGAATAAAATTGTACGAGGTATTAAGGATAATACAAGTAATGTAAAAGAGAATAAGAAATCGAAATCAGAAAGTAAAAAGCAATTAAAAGACATTTTAGGTGTAAAGATAAAAGATTCTATTATACTTTTTGGAACTAGATATTCAAGTATTATAAAACTAGGTAATGTAGACTATAATATGTTATCTAATTCAGAGCAAGAGGGAATTGAAAATGTACTTATTCAAACTGCTTTGTCTATTGATTATCCTATTCAATTTTTCAGTACTACAGAGTATGTAGATACCAGTAAAGTTATTCAAAAGATTAAAGAAAACAAAATTGATAATAAAAAAATTCAAGAATATCAAAATGCTTTAATTGATTACTTAGATAACTTAATGAACAACAGAAGTATAAGTGTGATAAATAATTATGCAATTATTAGTTATGATGGTTATTATGAAAATGCAATAGATGAATTAAATCGAAGAGTAAGTAGTTTTAAAAGCAATTTACTTAGAGCAAAAGTACAATGTGAAGTGTTAGAAGAAAACGAAATTTATAATTTATTTTACAGAGAATTGAATAAAAATTCTAATTCTAAAATTGATTTATTAAAGGGAGGGTGTGACAAGCTATATGTTGAAAAAAGCAAGAAAAAGAAAAGAAAATAATATATTTGCTAATGTTCCTAAAATAATGGATATTCTATTACCAGATATTATGTATATCTAGGGTATAACAAGTATAGTAGACATTTTGTACTTACTATATTTCCAGAACAAACTTGGATACGGTTGGTTAGATGATTTAGTGTATATTGGAGATGTAAATATTTCAATCAAAATAGAACCAACTAATAATGGAGTTGTTATAAATCAGCTAACAAGGAAATTAGTACAAAATCAATCACAATATCAGACATATATGCAACAAGGAAATATTGCACATACTCCAGAATTAGAAAAAAGCATAGTAGATTTAGAAGAACTAAGAATGCTAATTCAAACTAATCAGGACAAGCTATTTTTAGTAACAGTTTTTATAACTTTAAATGCTAAGAGTTTAGAGGAATTGAATGAAAAGACTTTAATATTAGAATCAGAGCTAAATAAGAAAACAGCTATGGCAAGAGTACTAATGTTTAGACAATTAGAAGGAATGAAAACAATGTTACCATTTGGAGATACACCAATTCCAAATTATGAAAGAAATATGGTTGCTGGTGGTGTAGCAACATTGATTCCAATATCTAATCCAAATTTATCACATGAAACTGGAGTATTTATTGGTAGAAATATGTTCACTAATGCACCAGTATAGATATTGGAATCAATGTTGCTACACCACCAGTATATATAGATACTTTTATTGGACCACCATCATTACCTAACCCTCATGTTTTTATATGTGGTACAAGTGGAGGCGGAAAAAGTGTAGCTTTAAAAACTCTTACCGCTAGAAATGTTATAACTAATGGTAGTGGAGCATTTTTTATAGATGTTGAAGGAGAGTATACAAACTTATGTCATAAATTAGGTGGAAAAGTAATTAAAGTTAGACAAGGAGAAACGACTGGAATAAATCCTTTTGAACTGGAAATTGATAACGATGGTAAGAATGACTTTATAAATATACTAGATAAAGTAGCTGAAATTAGAGCATTACTTGCAACTATTTGTAGAAATTATATGGGAAGGACATTGAATGCTACAGAAATAACAGAGATTGAAGTAATAGTAAATCAGTTATATACAGAAAGAGAAATCAGTTCAGATGTTAATTCAATATATACTAAAAGTGGTGGTAAGATAGATAATGGTAAATATGTAATAGGAAAGATCAAAAAGAAGATGCCAACTTTATCAGATTTTCAACATAAATTAAAAGAAAGAAAGAATTGTCCTGAACTATCACAATTATTAGTTACATTTTTAAGAGGAAATTCACTAGGTATTTTTGACTGTGAGAGTGAAATTAGTTCAGATGAAAACATAGTTTCATTTGATATGTCAGAAATTAAAGATGAATTTACAAAATTATATGCTTCTTTTGTAATACTAACTTGGGTTTGGCAGAAATTTGTGTTAAAAAATAAAGATAAGAAAAAGATAATAGTATGTGATGAAGCTTGGCTTTTCTTAAAATATCAAGAGTCAGCAGAATTTTTAGTAAATGTTGCAAGGCGTGGTAGAAAGTATAATATACCTTTGTTTATAGGTAGCCAATTTATAGATGAGTTTTTAAATTCTGAAGAACGGAAAAACTATAATTAACATATGTACAACTAGATATTTATTCAAGCAAAGTCCAGGAAGTGTAGATTCTGTTGTGGACTTTTTTAATTTGTCAGAACGGAACAAAAGATTTTTTAACTATTGCAAATCCAGGAGAATGTGTTATGAGTTTAAATAATAGTGTAACAGCAGTGAAATTTGAAGTTCCAGATTTTGAAAAAGAGTTCGTTTTTACTTAAAAATTAAGGAAGGAGCTTATTATGAGGGAAAAATTTAAAACTATTTTTATTATATTTGTTACTGCTATTATCTTATTTACTAATATAAGTTTTGGAGCAGAAAATGTAAATTTTAAACATATGATAAAGAAAGAAGAAGGTTCTTTATTTGAAAAAATAATAGCAGAAACCATTGGTGGTATTGCACAAACTGTATATGATTTTGCAACATCTGATACATTAGGAGTAGGTTTTAAGAACTATGATAAACTAATTTTTAATAGTAATGCAGAAAATGATAGTATATCGCCATTTTCAGTGGAGACATGGAATAAGATTTTAGATTGGTATAAGGTTTTTTCTGTTGTTTCAGGTAGTTTGATTTTTATAGGGGTAATTATTTTCTCGTATAAACTAATCTATGCGGGGATAAATACTTCTGTAAAGAATGAAGTAAAAGAGAGTTTAATGCGATTATTATTTGGAGGGTGTGCAATTGCTTTATGTCCATTATTTATTAGATTTTTATTGTTTCTAAATAATTCATTAGTACATATTTTATTAACTATTACTAATGGTGGTTTAGATGGACTATTAGGAAATGAAATGCTATCAAGTATATCAACTGGAAATGCAATAACGACAGCAATTGTTATTAGTATGTTTATATATTTATTTGTAAAACTAAATATAAAATTTATTGTCCGTGAGTTTACTTTGATAGTATTTACTATTTTTACACCAGTAGTAGCTGGTTTGTGGATAATTAACAAGAATGTAACTGCTGCAGCAATATGGAGTGGTCAAATTTTAATAAATGTATTTATGCAGTTTATATACTGCTTTTTATTTTTGCTTTATTTATCTTTTTTGCCAAGTACAGCAGGATGGGCAGTAAGTTTGATTTGGGCAATGATGATTTTACCACTTGCTGATACTTTACAAAATTGCTTACAGAATTTAACTAGTAGAATTGCAGGAATTGATAATAATGATATGTCTTCTAGAGCTTTAGGAATGGGTAGTTCTTTTGCATATAGTTTATTAGCAATAAAGAGTCAATTTCCAAGTAATAATCAAGGTGTATCAGGAAATGTTACAACTAATAATTTAGGAAATTCAATAGGTGGAATTGCTGGAGAAATGAAAAATATTGTAAATCCACCAGCAATGAAATTATCTAATGAAAATGACTATAATGGCAATTATAATCCGATAAGAAATGTTATACAAAAAGATGAAAGTAGTGTGATAAAAACTGAAAATGAAACAACTAATAATTCAAAATTATCTAATATTTCGAAGATAGCAAAGACTGGTATAAGAAGTGCAGGAGCATATTTAAGTATGGGTGCAAATATGGCTGAAGGTAACTTAAGAAAGACATATAATGTTCCTAAAAATAACAATAAAAAGCAAAGAGATACTGAATATCAAAATAGTATGAATATGCAAAAAGAAAAGAGTGATAAAAACAATGAATAGAAATCAAAAGAACAACAGGACTAAAAAAATTATATGGAATTTAATAAAACCATTTTTGCCTTTTGTATTGATTTTACTATTTATTTTTGGAACTGTGAGTACGATCGTAGATGCAGTATTTATTCAATTTGTTCAAGAAGATAGCAGTTATTTATCAGATGAAGAACTAGAATTAAAGAATCTTTGCATAAATAAGGCTAATGAACTAAATGCTTGTAATAATTTTATAGATGGAACTCCAACGAATTTAATATTAGATGTAAATAATAGAGAGTATGACAAAATGATTGAATGGTCTTATTTATATTCTCTAATGACTTTTCACAATATGTCTAATGGAGAAAAGTTGAACAAAGCTTTACTAGATAGTATTGGTGAGCATTTTAAATCTTCTTTTTATTATATAAGTGATACTATAAAGTTAGAAGAAAAGATTGTAAATGAGCAAGGGATAGAAGAGTGGATAGTTAAAACAGAAGAGCCTATTTACTTGTTAGTTGAAAGTGATAGTATTATTGGTCATTATAAATACTCTTATAAAGATTTTGTCGAAGAAAACGGGAATATTAGAACAACTAAAAAAGTATTTATTTCTGAAAACCTAATAGGAGAGCAATATGAAATGCTAAGCGATTATTTAAAGAAAGAGTTTCATATTAAAGGTGAAGATTTAGAAAATCAAGTTGAAATTATAATACAATCTGCTAGTGGATATTTTGATAAAACTGAAAAAACAGAATGGCTATTTAATACAAATACTAGCATAAAAAAAGGTGGTTTAGGAATATTTGATAGTAATATTGCGGTAGAAAATGGAATGTTTTGTTGGCCTATTCCAGGATATTCTACAATAACTTCTGAATTTGGCTATCGAACGCATCCAATTACTGGAGTATATAAATTGCATACAGGTACTGATATTGGAGCACCTGAAGGAGCAGATTTTGTAGCAATGGCAGATGGAATAGTTATAACGTCAGCAACTAATACAGCTTATGGAAATATGGTACTAATAAGTCACGGAAATGGTGTTGTTACTTTATATGCACACGGTTCTAAAAGATTAGTAAATACAAATGATATAGTTAAGCGAGGAGATCCAGTTTTAAAAGTTGGTTCAACTGGCTTTTCAACAGGACCTCATGCACATTTTGAAGTGAGAATAAATGATGAGTATGTTAATCCAATGCAATTTTTTGAAGGAGGAATATAAAATGGTATTGATATTTACTGGTGATGAACAAATAGATTATGACATATCACAAAAAATAGAAGATTCTAGGGTAGTATATTATCCAGATTATATTTTACAAGAGCCTGAAGCAGATATTTTAATTGCTACTGTGCAACCTAATAAATATGATTTTAAAGATTTTATGTTTAGAGTACGAGAGAAAAATATTAGAGTAATTTTACTACTTGAAAACAATAAATCTAAAGTTCTAAAAGATGCTTTAATTTTGGGAATATATGATATTTTGTTTGATACTTTCACAATTGAAGATATAGAGAAATTAATAAAAGAGCCTAGCTCTTTTTCTTTTGTGTCTCAATATGTGAAAGAATTATTAGAATGATAATTCTAATCAGTAAAGGGGGTGATACAATTTCATATTTACATTTCGAAAGGAGGGAGAACATTGAATAATAAAACTAAGAAGTTTTTAGAGCTTTTACTAATATTTTTAATGATAGCATTGGCTATATTACTTGGATTTTATACAGGGAAAAATATTTATAATAAAAATATGATAAAGAAAGTATCAAAGGTTT
Organism: uncultured Bacilli bacterium; assembly: GCA_948687865.1. The sequence goes on along the minus strand of CAPQQE010000005.1, from coordinate 19,872 downwards.
ATACAGAAAGTATTGATATACAAAATGATATTTCCAAGAATATAGAAGAAACTAAAATTGAAATTGATGGAAAAAGTGTATTAGGAGTACTGAAAATAGATAAGATAAATTTTGAAGGTCTTGTCTATGAAGGAACAGATAGTAAACTTTTAAAGAAAGGTGTTGGTCATTTTGAACAGACACCTATTTTAGAAGGAAATCCTTGTTTTGCAGCTCATAATTATTATAGATACTGGGCTAAATTACATAATTTAAACAAGGGAGATAGTATTTCTTATATAAGTTATTTAGGTACTAAAAATTATGAAGTAGATAAGGTTGTAGAGATTAGCGAGAAAGATTGGTCTTTACTAAAAAATACTGATGAAAACATAATAACTCTAATTACTTGTATAAAAAATCAACCTGAAAAAAGACTTTGTGTTCAAGCGAAAGAAAAAATTTAAAAAAACTTGTTTTCGCATAGACTTTTTAAAAATAAACATGTTATCCTCTTTATAAGAGGTGATGAATATGAAAAAAAGTAAAGTAATGATGTTTGCAATAATAATATTGTTATTAGTTGTGATAGCTGAAGCAAATATTATATGTAATCAAGCAAAAGCAAATTCAAAAGAGAAAGAAAATAACATTAGTAAATTAGACAATACTATGATAACAGAAGATTTTTCAAATACAAATGTATTAGAAGATAATACAAATTGTATTCAAAATGTATTGGTAGAAAATACTTTAGCAAGTGTTGAGAATATAATTAAAGAGACTACTTCTACTAATACAGAAGAAAAGAAGGTACTTCCTATTAAAAGTAGTGTAGAAAGTAAGCCAGAAGATAATAAAACAGAGAAAACTAAAGAGGTTAAGGAACCAGTTAAGACAGAAGAAGCTAGTGTATGTGTAGTGCCAGAAATTGTAACAAGTACACAAGTACAAATTCCAACACCAGTAGTTGATGTAGAGCCTAAAAAAGAGGTTGCTATAGAACCAGTATCAAATGTTGTAAATGAAGAGTATAAATACAATGATAGTATGACACAAACAATTGTGAATATTATAAATAATAATCCTAGTCAATATATGATACAAGATGGATTTTCTGTTGTTGTAGATAGTTCAATAACTAGTTTAACTAACCAATTTACATTTAGCGAGCAAAGAGTAATTAATAAGATTTCTGCAAAAGCTGGTACGATAAAGGTTTATGCACAAGACTACTATTTAAATGGTGAACTGTTATTTACTGAATGTTATATTTTTTAAAGTAAAAAGCACTTAGGTGCTTTTTTTATGTGCAAAATATAGTGTGATAGTCCTTCAAAATAAATCAAAGGAGGAATGTTTTGTGAAAAATAGAATAATGAAAAAAGTAATATGCTTAATAATGCTAATTATGACATTGTTATCATTTGGAACAAATTCTTTTGTTTCAGCAGTAAGTATCAATAATGCTTATATTCAAAAAATAGGAGATGCAGCACATCACTTAAAGTATGATGGCCATTATATACAAATATCTGTTGTAGGACACAATACAAATGGTGTATTTTATCCTGCATATTGTTTAAATAAAGATTTATCTGGTGCAGAAACAGGACCATATAATGTAGTAATAAATCAAGTATTAAATAATGATGCAGTGTGGAGAGTAATTACAAATGGATTTCCATATAAAACAGCAGGAGAAATGGGACTTCAAGAAGATTTTGATGCATTTGCTGTTACTAAAATGGCTGTTTATTGTATCTTAGGTCAATCCGATTTAGGAGCTTTTTCAGCAGATAGTAATGATGGAACTGCACAAGCAATGCTTGGAGCATTACACAATTTAGTAAATATAGGAGTTAATGGGCAAGGAACACAACAACAGGGAACTTTGTCAGCAGAAAAAGTAGGAGAATTAACAGAAGAAGTTGATTATTATTCTCAAACTTTTCAAGCTAATTCAGGTGTTGGATTAGCCAATTATACAGTAACAAATATTGCTGGTTTTCCAGAAGGCACATATGTTGCTAATTTAGGCGGTGGAGCTCAAAATACTTTTGGACCTGGAGAACAATTTAAACTTATGATACCAAAAAGTGGATTTACAGCAGACATAAATGGAAATATATATATAACAGGTAAATGTGCAATCTATCCAATTTTTTATGGAGAATCTGGTAATCCTGCAACACAAGACTATATTGTAACTTATGATCCTTATGGAGATGATAGTACAGTGACAAGTTTAAATATAAAAACTGATACTGCAAAAATTCAAATAAATAAAACAGATGATTTTACTCATAAGCCTATTAAAAATGTTACTTTTGAACTAACTAAGGCAGATGGTACAGTAATTGGTAGAGCTACTACTAATGATGAAGGGATAGCTATTTTTGAAAAACTATATCAAGGTAGTTATATAGCAAGAGAAGTTGAAACAAATGAAAAATATATTTTAAGAACTGATAATTTTAATGTAAATACAGCATTTAATAAGACTTCAACTTTAAATGTTGAAAACGAGCATAAAAAAGGAAATTTGAAAGTATATAAAGTTGATAAAGACAATAATAAAGTAGTTTTAGGAAATGTAGAATTTGATTTATATAGCCATGAATTTAAAAGAGTAATTGGCACATATAGAACGGATGTCAATGGAGAAATTTACATTGAAAACTTAAGAATTGGTGATTATTCTTTAATTGAAAAAGAAACTAATAGATGGTACAACTTAGCAGATGATGCAGAAGTTAAAGTTGAGTGGAAAGTAACTACTGATGCAGTAGTTGAAAATGAACTTCAAAAAGGTCAAATTAAGGTCGTTAAAATTGATACTGATAATAAAGAAGTAAAGCTAGAGGGTGTTACTTTTGAACTTTATAATGCAAACCATGAATTACTAGAAACATTAGTAACTGATAAAAATGGCGAAGCTACAACAAAAAGATACTCAGTAAGAGATTTTGAAAAGTTATATCTAAAAGAAACAAAGACATTAGATAATTATGTGTTAAATGCAGAAGAAAAGGAAATTGTTTTACAACCAAATGAAATAACTAATATTACTTTTGAGAATGAAAAGAAAAAAGGTCAGCTAGAAGTGATAAAAGTTGATAAAGACAACAAAGAAGTTAAGCTTAAAGATGTTACTTTTGAAGTATATGATGAGAAAGATAATTTAGTTGATACTTTAGTAACAAATGAAGAAGGAAAGGCAGTAACTAAAAGACTTCCAATAGACCAAGAATATACAGTAAAAGAAACTATAACAAATGAAAAATATGTATTAAATGATAAACCTGTAAAAGTTACTTTGGAGCAAGATAAGATTAAATCTATGACTTTTGAAAATGAGATTAGAAAAGGACAAATTGAAGTTATAAAAGTTGATGGTGAAAATAAAGAAGTAAAATTAGAAGGAGTTACTTTTGAAGTAGTAAATAGTGATAATAAAGTTGTAGATACAATTGTAACAGATAAAGATGGAAAGGCAACAAGCAAAAAACTTTCTATTTATGACGAATATACAATTAGAGAAAAAGAAACTTTAAAAGAATATATTTTATCAGATAAGACTGAAAAAGTTGTACTAGAAGAAAATGAAATAACTTCAATTATTTTTGAAAATGTAAAAAAGAAAGGTAGTATTAAAATATTAAAACTATCAGATGGTTTTAATGAATTATTAAATATTCCAGATGGTACACCACTTGCTGGTGCAAAATTTGATATAAGAAATTCTAATGGAGAGCTAATAGGTATTTTTGAAACAAATAATGAGGGAATCATTTTAGTTGAAAATTTACCTTATGGAGAATATGTTGTTGCTGAAATAGGAGCTCCAGAGGGCTATGTAATAACTCATGAACCTAAAATAGTTTCTATTGTTGATGACGGACAAGTTGTAGAGGTAGTTATGAAAAATAGTCCAGTACTTCCAAAAACAGGTAGTGATTTTAATGTTATACCAATGATTATAAGTGCAATTATTTTTGTTTTAATGGTTGGAATTATAATGGCAAAAATAAAAATGAAAGAGAGGGAATAGTAAATGAATAAATTTATCAAAATCGGATTAGTAGGTATAACACTTGCAGCAATAACTGCTGGTGTTTTTATAAATACAACTTTTTCTAAATATACAAATAAAGTTGTAGGAGATGGTGAGACTCAAATTGCAAAATGGAACTTTAAGGTTAATGAGCAAACAGAGCAATTTGCAAATATTAAGTTAGCAGAAACATATAACAATAATACTTTAACTAATGGCAAAATTGCTCCTGGAGCAAAAGGTAGTTTTGATTTAGTAATTGATTCTAGTACTAGTGAAGTCGGTGTTGATTATAAGGTCGATTTTAAAAACGAAACTAATAAGCCAACAAATTTAATATATAAATTTAAAGATAATACAGTAGAAAATATAGAGGAATTGGAGCAATATTTAACTGGAACAATAAATGCAAATGATACAAATAAGGTTAGAACATTAACTATTGAGTGGGAATGGCCTTATGGAGATAGTACAGAAGGTGTAATAACAGAAGATGATAAAATTGATACAAATGAAGGTTTAGAAGCTTTAGATTATACTTTTGACGTTGAAGTTACAGGGGTACAAGTTGTTCCTTCAAAATAGTATATCAATATGAGAAAAATAATAAATATATTAGTTTCACTTGCTATATCAATAATACTTAGTGTTGTGTTAATGTATGGAATTACAAATTATACTAATTTGATAAAGTTTTGTGGAATTGGCTCACTTATTGTTAGCTCTGGAAGTATGGAGCCAGAGCTTTCAATTGGTGATATTATTATAATAAAAGAATGTGCAAATTATGAAGTTGGAGGTATTATTACTTATAATGTTGAAGATAAGTATTTTGTAACTCATAGAATTGTTGATAAAGAAGGAAATGACTTTGTAACTAAAGGAGATAACAATAACGTTAAAGATAATCAAATAGTTTTAAAAGAGAACATAGAAGGCAAAGTAATATTAAATGCTAAGCTTTTAAGGGTAATGTATGAACATTATATACTAATAGTTTCAGCTATTATATTACTTTTAATAATTTTGTAGAAAGGAATTTGTGGGTATGAAAGTAGAAAATAAAAAAATATTAAATATATGTTTAATAGTAGTATTAGTTGCATTAGTGATTTTATTATTGCTAATGTTTTTATTTGGCAGAACATTATCAAAATATAGTAGAAGTGTTAATTCAAATAGTACAGCAGATATTGCAAAACCAGTTTTTATAGTAGATGGAGAACAAAATATAAAAATTGATGGTATAGAGGATACAGAATATACTTTTTCTATAAAGAACTATACATTCCAAGATATTAGTGATGTTGATATGGACTATACTATTGAAATTGTAAATAATTCTGAAGCTAATTTAGATTTTGAACTTTTAAGAAATGGTACAGCAATAAGTTTAAATAATAATAAAACAGCAACTTTAAATTTAAAAGGTATTCAAAGAAATATAGATGAATATAAGCTAATTGTAAGATATGAAAACAATCCAGCAATATTAAAAGATTTTGCTGGAAATGTACAAATAAAAGTTGAAGCTGTTCAGTCAGAGGTGATTTAAATGGCTAATAATAAAAAGGATAAAGAAAAATTTTATGGAATACGAACTAATGATGATATTCCTAAATTAGATAAAGTTAATAAATATAGAAATAAGGTACAATTAAGATTTTTTGGTAAAGCTTTTTTGATAAAAAGAGAAGATGATGAGGTTAAGAAAATACCATTAGATAATTATTCAGAGCTAGAGTATGAAGGTGATTATGAGATTGAATTTATAAACGAGAAAAATGAGATTTTCACTATTCAAATAAGAATAGAAAGATCTTTTTTATTTTTAATTCTGTTTTTTATTATAGGTCTTTTAATATTATTAGCATGTTTGAAACCTATAAATGATAGTGGTATTTTGCAAAAATATTTTAGTGTTATAGATTTTTCGGTATTATCTGTTGATTTAGATAAAAAAGAAGAGAAAAATACTTATGTTTTTGATGTAAATTTTAAGAATATTGCAAGTTCTTCAGAAGAAATAAATTTACCTAGTACAGTGAAAGCTGAAAGTGTTGCCAAAAATAAAATTGCACCTGGAGTACAAGGTGAGTTTTCAATTATAATCAGTACTCAAAATAGCACAGTTGATATGCTATATTCAGTAAATTTTGAAAATATTACAAATGAAAAACCAAGTAACTTATTTTTTAAAGTTAAGGGTGAACAAAAAGAGTATAAAACACTGCAAGAATTAGAAAAAGAACTAATAGGGCGAGCAAAAAAACATAGTGAAACAGAAATTGTTATTGAATGGCATTGGCCTTATGAAATAGAAGCTGATATAGATAATCAGGATATTATTGATACAACAGATGGTGAAAAGCTAGAAAGCTATAAATTTAAAATCAATGTAAAAGGGGAGGAGGTAATAAAATGAGAAGAAAGATAATTGTTAGTTTAATTATAATACTTGCTATTTTGTTAGGTTTGTTGCAGTATAGTGCTTATGCAAAGTATATAATGAATGATGTGGTAAGTATGGATGTGTATATTGATAAGACAGCTCCTATTATTCAAATAGAGTCAAATCATAATAATGGTAGTTATGATAAAACAAATTTAGAAGATGTTATAAAAAATAATTGTGAAGTTACAGTAAAAACAACGGATAATATTAAAATTAAAGAAAGTAAATACATATATAACCCTAAATCTAATGACTTCAATAACATTCCAGCACAAAAATTTGAAACAGGGAAAGAGTTAGTTGAAGATGGTTATTATAAGATAAGTGCGATTGATACATCAGGAAATAAAACAGAAATTATAGTACTTATTGATAAAACTGCACCAACTGTAAATGTTCAATTTTTCAAGAAAGGTGAAGTCGCTAGCAATATAAAAGTAATGCAAGTTGGAGTTGTAAAGAAAAACTTGGCAAGTGCTGAAGTAATTGAATCAATGGAAGCTGTAAAAGAACAAAGTGTGAGTACTAGTATTCAAACAACGGCTATAAATGCTAGTATTGAGGTATTTAATGAGAATGATTTAAGAAATGCTATTAATAATCAGTACACAGATATTATAATTCGTAATAGTATAAATGTAGCAAGTCCACTATATATTAATCATAATGTTAAAATTCGTCCAATATCAGATGACAATGCATTAAGATATTCTGGAACAGGAAGCTTTATAACAGTACAAAATGGTGGAACATTAACTTTAGATGCAATAGTAATAGATACAAGAGGATTTGGACGGAAGTAATGTAACAGATATTAATGTCCTATCAGGTTGTAAAGTAGTATTACAATCTAATTCAATTTTAGATGCTGGTTTAAATAATACAGGTATGATTGTAAATTCAGGAGCAACTGCTCAAATTAAATCATGTCATGTAGCTTATTGTAATAAAGGTATTATTGTTAAGGAAAATGGAAATTTAGTATTTAGTACAGATGGAAGTAGAAATAGTGAATTTTGGAATAATACAACTGCAATTTCATATGATGGATTTACTGGTACATCAAACTTAAATCAAAGTAACATAAGAATAAGAAACAATACAAATGGTATAGTAATTGGAAATTGTACAGGAACAATAAACTTATCTTCATATAATATTTATAGTAATCAGACAGGTATTAATTTTGGTGGAGGAACTTTAAATATAACTGGTGGTAATATATACGAAAATACTACTGGAATATATACTAATCCAAGTTATTCAGGAAGGATGACAATTACTAATGTAAATCTTCATTCTAATACACAATATGCTATAAATCATAGTAAGAATGAAGATAGTAGTTGTAACATTTTTGGTGGTACAATTAAAGGAAAAGTTTATTTAGGTCAAAGAGATAATTATATTAACACAAATGATAAGTATCCTACATTTGAAGTAACACCATCACAATATTTCTTTAAAAGAAAACTTGTAAAAACAGCAAATAATGCTTGTGCAAATACAGAAATTGCAAAAGTTACTTTAACTAAAAATGCAGATTGGTATAAATATGTAAATAATGATGAGTATATTATTATTTGGCGTGGATGTAATGTAAAGATAAAATATAAAGACTATTTTGGAAATACACTTTCAGAGGAAAAAATAACAGGTAATCTTGGGGAAAAATATGAGACAACTCCTAAAAACATAGATGGATATGATGTGATATCTATTCCTACAAACAGTAATGGAACATATACAGAGCAAGATATAACTATTGAGTATAAATATGATTTAAAGAATGTAGCAAAAGTTACTTTTGAAGATTTATTATCTGGTGTAATATCTGCGAAATACTGGTATAATGAAAATGATGCTCAATTTTCAGGTAATGGAACAGATTTTACAAATGGCACAGTATTTGAAAAATATGGAAATTATAAAGTTGTAGTTGTAAATAGTGTTGGTTTAGAGAAAGAATTGAATTTTACTTTGAATAAAGATTCATTAAGAAGATAGCAGGATAGTTAAAGTGATTGAAAAATTCTTGATTTTGTGATATAAAATAATTTAGAAAATTTTACGAAAAGGAACTGAACTAAATTATGAAAAGCATTTTTGAGTTAGAAAATAGACTAGATATAGAAAAAGAATTTAGAAAATTAGCTAAAGTATTCATAACAGACAACAATATGGTACTGGGCTTTGATGTGCAAGCTGGAAGTTTTATGAGTTTAGTGAATAATACTGTCTTTCTGAATTGGAAATATAGAGATACTTTTTTAGATGTTAATGAGTATTTAGATTTTTTGGGAATTAAAGAGTACAAAGAGGAAGATGAATTTTTATTATATTTGCAGTTTATATTAAACATGGAAGAACTTATACACCAAAGAAGTGATATAAAGTTAAGTTCCACAACAAGAGCAGCACTAGAGAATATTCCTTTAATATTAGAAAAAATGAATTATAAGGCAGAGAAAGTTGAAGACAGAATAATAATTTCTAAAAGAGATGCAGATGTAGATTCGGTTTTAGAAACTGTTCCAGAAAGTATTGCTAATGTGTTATTAGAGTATAATGATTTTAGAAATCAATGTAATATTAAAGAAAAGCAAAGACTTTTAAAGGCTATAGATTTATATATAGAAAAAAATATTGATGTAAAATCACTTGATAGAGAGTTAGATGATTCAATAGGAACAATAGTTAATAAAATGGGAGTAAATCATCCAATTAAAGATGAACCATATAAATCATTTGCTGAAGAACAACTTTTAGAATGGTATGATAAATGTTTTCTTATGATGTTACATGTTATAAGGGCTAAAGAAGTAAAGAAGATAAAAAATGAAAGAAAAGCACTTGTGAGTAACTAAATATAATTTAAAATGGAGAAACAGTTAATGGAGAATAAAAATGAAGATTATTTATATCATTATACAAGCATAGAAAACCTATTGTTGATTTTGAAAAATAAAACAATAGCATTTAATAGCTTACAAAATGTTGATGATCTAGAAGAATGTGATTCAGAAGATATTAAGCAAGTAGGAAAAGTATGCTATGTAAGTTGTTGGACGAAAGACTCAACTGAATCAATTCCAATGTGGAATATGTATACTCCAAACATGCAAGGTATAAGAATAAAATTAAAAAGAAATCCTTTTAAAAAAATATATAATGAGGAAGCATTTCAAGAGGATAAAGAATGTTGGATTTTAGGTGGTATAAGATTAGTTGATGTAATTTATACTAATGATACAAAAAAACTGTATCCAAAAATAAAAGGAATTGTAAAAAACATAAGTGAGGTACTAGAAGTAGAAGAAAAAGATAGTAAAATGAAATATAATATCTGTGATATAGGAAAATATAAGAGAAAGAATTGGGAGTTTCAATCTGAAACAAGATATATTATAATAATACCTCCAATTTCAAGATTTGATATAAATGATTCAATGGATGAAAAAGATATAGATAATCTTATTGAATCAAGAGTAGAAGATCCAAAAGTAAAAGCTCCATTTGAATTATTTTTTTTAGAATTATCAGAAGAAGCTTTTGATGATGTGGAAATATTATTAGCACCAAAAGTTAATGAAGCTCAAGAGGAAATTGTTAGATTGATTGTAAAAGAGTTTTGCCCAAAAGCAAAAATAAGTAAAAGTGAATTGAAAATAAGGTAATTATATAACTAAAATTTTAAACAGAAATTAGAATAAGAGTTTTGATTATAAACTAAAAGGAGAGTAAAATGGGTGTGAATTTTAATGAAATTGATTTTGTTTTATCATGTAATGGAAAAGACTTAGTTAATAAAGAATTTCAGGAGGATACAGAAAATTTTGTAGTAACTTTTGTTCAAAAATATTATGATTTTATCTACAAAGAAAATGAGAAAAAAAATAGAAATAATCATTGGAATATTACGTTATATAAAGAACTAATGCAAATGTTTCCTGATAATAATAGAAGTTTATTATATAAGCATATTAAAGAGTGTATTGAACATATTGGAGATGAAGTAGTGATTAATGTTTTACGTAATGATGTGTTTAAATTACAATCTTGTAAGAATATTTCAGAAAAAACTGGTTTAATATTAGAATAATAGGAGAGCGGTAATGGAAACAAAAGAAGAAAGAATATATATGCCAATAGGCGGAGCACGATTAATAGATATTAAAGTAATACTTGATAATGAACAAGTATATGAAGGAATGGTTGAAGATGCTCCAGAGGATATAAAAAAATTAAAATACTCAAATGTAGAAATGGGTAATAAAATAACTTACTATGTACATAGTGAGTTACAATAAAGTAAATTTAGAGATGTCAAAATGGCATCTCTTTTAAATTTTAAAAATAAGGAGGAATTGTAATATGGAAATTACAGATGTACAAATAATTAAAATGGAAGGAAAAGGCAAACTATTAGCTTATGCTAATATTGTTTTAAATGAAGCAATTGTTTTAAAAGGAATTAAGTTGATAAATGGTGAAAGAGGTTTATTTATTGTTATGCCAGCACAAACTTTGATTAGAAGAAAAGAAATTAAAAGATTTGAGTATTATCATCCAATAAATAATGATGTTAGAAAGCTTATTGAACAAGCTATAATCGAAAATTATGAAAAAGAGTAAGGCGTATGAATATGGACTTTGCCTTAAATGATAGAAAGGACATAAGATGATGGTAGTGAGAGAAGAATTTGTAGAAGAGTTAATTGAATTAGAAAGAGCAATAAATAGAGTTGTTGATTGTAATAGTTTGACTGAAATACAGTTAGAGAATTTTTTGAAAGAGTTTGAAAAAAGAAGATTTAAAATTTTAAATGAAATAAAGAAGTATAACGAAACAGTAGATAATGCTGAAGATAAAATTGATTTCATTGATAACGAGTATAAGGCAGAAGTGGTAGATAATGTTTTGAAGTTATATATTCCTGAAACTATGCCTAAGTATAAAAATACTAAAACACATACATATAAAAGAATATTGTTAAATGTTGCTGAGGTTTCAAAAGAATTTAAAGGTATTTTTGAAGATGGTGCTTTTATACTTATAAAAGTTTTTGATAATCAAAAAAATTGGGATATAGATAATAAAAATATAAAACCAATTCCAGATGGTTTGCTTTTGTCGGGTGTTATTTTAGATGATAATATTGAAAATATGTTTTATTGTGTGAAAGGTGAATTTTCAAAAATACCTCATACAGAAGTATATATATCTTCGGCAAAAGATGTTGTTAATTTTTTAGAAAAAATATTGATTTAGTAGTAGATGGTATTCGACAATATTTAGTTTAAAAAAGTTTAATTGTTTTGTCGAATTTTGAAATAAAAAGTCAATATTGAAAATATATTTATTTATAGTATTATACAATTTTTAAATGTTGATTTAAGCTAATTAGGTTAGGACTGTGATAGCTGTAAGCTATCATAGGACTAGCCAAGATAAATTTATGAAATGGTGGTGATGAGCTATTAAAAATAAATTTCCGAACAAGGTTGAAAAAGAGTTCTTAGTGTTTTTATATGAGTATCATTTTTTAAAATGTTGTGATGCTAAATTTTTATTTAATACATCTGAATATTATAGAAGACAGATTTCAGATTTATTAAATAATGACTATATCAAGAAACACAAAACAGGAACATATATATTGAGTGACAATGGTAAAAGATATTTGAAAAGTTTAGGTTATGATTTTAGCACAAAGATGGCTTATTCAAAAAAGTATATAGAAAGGCAGATTTTGATAAGTTATATTGCAGCAGTGCTGTTTTATAAAACTAATGTTAAATTTATACCTTCATTCAAGTTAAAGGACAAAGAGATTTTTACAATAAAGTCAAGACGATATATTGGCTCTGTTGTAATTAACAAAAAAGAGTACCTAACATATTACATAAGCAAAAGACAAGATAAAAAATATATAGATTCCGTTTTTTATGATATCCAAAAAGAGAAAGAATACAAAAGTATTATTATTTTTACAGAAGATATTTCAAAAATTGATTTAAGCCAATTTTGTTTTGGCTTGAAAGAGGTTCTAATAATTGAAAGTAGTTTAAATAACTTAGATAAATTAGGTTATATAAATAAAGTAAATTGGTCTCAGGTGATGAAGGAGCTATATCAAAAACAAGTATATATTTCAGAGTATAATTTTTGTGATTATACTGATAAGAAAAGTATATTTGTATCTTGTTTTTATTTTATTGATACAGAAAAAATAAATTTATTAAAGTACTTTTTAAGAGAAAATAAAGGCAAAAAAGTTGATATTGTTTGTAGTACAGAATATTTACAGTTATTGCAAAGAGAAATACCAAACCAAAATTATTATCCGATTGAATTTGATAGGTTTATAAGAGAGAGGTTTAATGTGTATGAATAAAAAAGTTATAGTCCGTATAGCTTTATTTTTTTTGACTATAAATTATTTGATGGTAGTTTTAAATTTAAAAAGTTATTTTAATATCTTGAGAGGTTGTTTTGATATAGAGATTGATTCAAGTGTAGTTTTATATATGGTAATTTCTTTCATAATTGCTATAATTTCGGTTTTAATATTTGTAGTAGTAAAAGTACTAGTTAAAAACGAAAAAGACGAAATAAGAGGAATTAAATTGAAATTAGAAGATGGTACTTTTGGAACAGCGAATTGGATGAATAATGAAGATATTATAAAAGTGTTAGGAGTGATAGAGTATGGAGAATACAGAGCTAAAAGCGAATCATAAACAAGGTCTTATTTTAGGAAAGAAGGACGGGAAAATTATAACACTTCCTTTTGATTCATATTTCAATAACAATATTACGGTAGTTGGAAGTTCTGGAAGTATGAAAACAATAAGTTTTGTACTTACCAATATTTTACAACTAGTCCATCTTGGAAAATCAATTGTTGTAACAGATCCTAAAGGAGAAATTTATCGTAAAACCTCATATATGTTAAGACAGAGAGGATATACAGTAAAAGTTTTTAATTTGTGCGATATGACACATTCAGATAGGTTTAATCCATTATCACAAAATGAAACAATCAATGATGTGCAGGTAAGCACAGAGGTTATAATAACTAACACACAAAACAAGACTAAAGGAGATGAGTTTTGGCCACGTGCTGAAGAAAATTTACTTAAAGCATTTGAGTTTTATTTTTTAGAAAAATCACTAAAAACTAATTCTTTAAAAGATGTTTATTTTAAAATAGCAGGTGGAGATGTTACTGATATAGATAATATGTTTAGAAAGCTGCCACTTGATAGCCCAGCAAGAATGAGTTATAACATATTTGCGAGTGGCTCTGACACAATAAAAGCTAGTGTTTTAACAGGGCTCGGAACAAGATTACAAGCTTTTCAAAATAAGCATGTGCAAGATTTAACATCTGAAAATGATATTGATTTAGAGTTACCAGGTAAAGAAAAGTGTGCATATTTTTGCATAACGAGTGATATGACAAGTACATATGATTTTTTATCTTCTTTGTTTTATGTTTTTTTGTTCTCAAAACTTGTAAAATATGCAGATTCAAGACCAAATGGAAAGTGTGATATAGGAGTATATTTTTTATTAGATGAGTTTGCAAACATAGGACAGATACCAGATTTTAATAAGAAGATAAGTACAGTAAGAAGTAGAGATATAAACTTAATACCAATAGTACAAAATATCGGGCAGTTCCAAAATAGATATCCAAACGGTTTAGCTGATGAAATAATAGGAAACTGTGATACTAGACTTTGCTTAGCAGCCAATGATATTTTAACAGCTGAGTATTTTTCTAGTTTGCTTGGAGTTGCTACTGCAGAAAATCAGAGTATAAGGACGGAAGCAGGAATTGATGGTACTTTAAATTTTGGTCAGAAAAATGTAGGTAGTATAAAAAGAAATTTACTGAACAGTGACGAGATTTTAAGACTGCCTACTAATAAGTTATTAGTTAATTTAAGAGGTAATAAGCCACTTTTGCTAGATAAAATAATATATATGGAACATCCATTAGCGAGTGAGCTTAAGGATAATCCTATTTCTGAATATAAGCCAATTTGGAATAAAAAATATTCTAAGGATTCGATAGATATAAAAGAAAAAAAGGAGAGTATTTCAAATAAAAAGCAAAATATAGACTGGAATATGTTTTAGTTGCTGTATTTAGCTAGTGATGTTACAATATATGAGAAAGTAGTAATCAAAGGGGGTAAATATATGAAGTTATCAAATATAATAAGTAATATGAAAAAGGCAGTAAAAAGAAAAAATCTTTATTATATCAGTTTATTTGTAGTTGTGATAATAATGGTAATTTGTTTAATTTTTTATTTCTTGTTTGGTAATACTCAATTGGGAAATCTTTTTGGCAATGCATTTGCGGGGTGTTTAACGGGTTTAATTATTGAAATCCTAAGTAATATAAAGAATAGGCAAATAGAGATTTATGATAATTTGTTAGAAAAATATAAAGAACTAATGAATACAGCTGATAAAATAAAATCTGAAATTTCTAATTTTTCTAAAAATGAAAAATTAGAAATTTTGATGGTTTATGATATTTATTTACTAATAATATCTTTTTTTGATGAGTTGGAAAATACTAATTTAGATTTTAAATTAAATAATGAAGTTAAAATGATTATTAAAGAAATGAGAATGGAAATTTGTGCTTTTTTTGAGCAAAAAACGATAACTAAGGATAGAGAAGAATATATAGAAAAATTGAAATTATTTCCAGAAATTTGCAATGAAATAATATTTATACTTTTTTTTAAATTTGTTGAACTAGGAGAAGATAAAGAAGAAGTTGAAAAAGGGTTTTTATAAAATATAAATTTATAAACATTTACCATTAGGTAAGTGTTTTTTTGGAGGTGAGTTATTGGAAAGTTTATCAGTAAGAGAAATTTTAAGAAGTAAAGAAGAACAAAGAATTTTAACAGGAAGAATTACAGGAATTGAGGAAGAATACTATAAGTTGCAGGATAGAAACATACCTTGTGCAATAGTGTGGTATGAAGGTATAAAAATTTTGATTCCTGTTACACATTTAGGAGTTACAAAAGAAAACAAGTCACTTATTAGAGGAATGCTTAATGCAGATATTGATTTTATTGTTATAG
>CAPQQE010000005.1:0-4248 GCA_948687865.1 uncultured Bacilli bacterium | reverse complement strand
ATGATGAAACAAGTAATATAGCAATTGCTAGTAGAGAGTTAGCAATGGAATTAAGAGCTAAAATAGAATTACCTAAACTAAAAAAGAACGATGTTGTAAAAGTACGAATTGTTGCTACTAGCACTAAGCATATAATAGTAGATTTGTATGGGAGAGAAGTTGTAATAAAAGCAGAGAACTTGAAACATACATATATCACAAATGCCAAAGAAGATTTTGCTGTTGGAGAATATTTGAAAGTTAGAGTGAAAGATATAGATATAGAAAAAAATATCTTTGAACTTAATGCTAAAGAATTACAGGATAACCCATTTAATAATATAAGACGATATTTTACTGAAAACTCAGAATATACTGGAAAAGTAATTTCTTTTCCAAAATCTAGGAGTGGAGTTATAGTGCAATTAGATACGATTTCTGTTACTTGTATGTGTAGAGTGCCTGCTAAATTCAATAGTTATCCACATTTTGGAGATAAAGTGTTGATAAAGATTACTGAAATAAGAGGAGAAAAAAAGTATATTTATGGTTATTTAGTAAGAATATTGTGAATTTTACATTGACTTTTATATAGTGATGGAAATATAATAGACGTATCCTTTTTGAAAGGAAAACTTTTGAAAGGGGGTGCTTACATGACAACAGCAGATTTGCTTTGGAAGTTAATCGAAAAATTTTTGAATGAAAATTCAAAGGATAATAAGCTTGATGACCAAAGTAATCAAACAAAAGATTAGTACATAACTAATCAAGGGAGAGATAGTCTACCAGCTGTCTCTTCTATTTTTTATGCAAAAAAATATGTGCTACCAGACACATATTTTACTTACATGACACCGCAGATTTAAAGTAATCTACTTAAGTTATTTATATTATACTATCATTATTCAAAAAAGTCAAATATCATTTGAAAATATAATAATTATTATGAGGAGGTTTTATTATGTATAAAGAGAAAGAAAATAAAATAATAAATTTTTTACAGGACTTTGGATGTTCTACTCAAGAACAGTTAAACAAATTATTTGGCAATAATATAGATTTTAAATATATTTTAGGAACAGGAAATATGTCTAAAAAGGGAGAAGTATACGTCCATAAATTAAGGACAATAGATAATAAGATGATATCTGCATTAGATGTACTGTGTAAGTATAAAGGAAGATACAAGAAATTTTTTGCTAATTTTGAGCCAATAAACATTACTTTTTTAACCAATGAAAATTTACTATATCATATAATAGTTACAGATAAAAATAGTGAAAAGGGGGTGTTGAAGTTATTAAAAAATGTTGAAGTTTCAATTCCAGATGCAGATAAGCTGATTTTATTATTTGAAGATACAGAGATGTATAGCAAAATAGAATGCAAGAAAGATTATTTGTATTGTACATATCCACCAGTTGAAATTGTATAATAAAAAAGTCAGCATTCTATTGAGTGCTGACTTTAATTATGCTTCTTTTACTTCCATTTACTAACTATAATGATAAGAAGAACTATAGCTAAAATAAGAAGTACTAGTATTAATGTCCATAATATGTAAAAGCCAATGTTTGGTCCATTACAATTCTTACATGTTGAGTTAGCTTTTTTCTTTGTGTATCTTTTATTTTGTGTTTCCCCTTTATTTTCAAATTCTCCAAGCTTCAGTGTGACTTTTTTACAATTTTCTACGTTTGTATTGTAAACGTCACCATTATTAGTAGTTTTAGAAACGTTAATTGTATTATCTTTTGTTTCAATTAAATTTTTATTGTCTGCTTCATGAAGTGAATCTTTTTTTCTGCTTTTTACAATGATGTTTGAATTACTTAGTGTTTCAATAACCTTTAAAAAAAGTTCTTGATTTTTCATAATAGAATCCTCCTTTTATATATAAATTATTGGGTTACATAAGGGTAATAAAAAATTTTTTTAGAATAATTTTACAAAAATAAATTGATAAAAATAATTTTATATTTTTAATAATTTTTTTTTAGAAATACAAAGTTGCCTTGAGTTTCGGTTTGTTTTTTAGTATTTGTATGTAGTTCTTATGAATAAAAGTTTGAAATTTTTTATTTTCCATCTAAAATATCCTCCTTTTAAACAAAATTTTACCCTTTTTTCTATTATGAAACTGTATAACACCTCCTACTAAGTAATTAATTTTGCGAGAATGTAACTCGCTTTTCCGATTTTAGAAACTATAATTATAGCATCCTTATATATTATAATTGCTTTTTGGGAATTTTTCAAGGGCTTTAGAAAATTTTTAGTAATGCAAAGTATATGTGGATAACATGGATGGCGTATTTTGTAAAGAAAACACGATGGAATTTTTTTCTTAATGTTAGTTTAGATGAATTATACGTAGAATATTAGAAATTATATTTGAGTTTTTTTATGGCATCATTTACTATTATGCTTAGAATGCAATTGAAAAATGTAACAATACAAAAAAGTTTTTGAAATTGATTATTCTTTTTTTTTATAATAATATAAAAAAAAGCGTTACTTTTTTAAAAGATAATTGTATTAATATATATAAAGTATATAAAGGAGGGGGTAAATTGCTTACTAATGATTTAACTACAAAAACAGACCAAGAGTTGTATCAAGAATTCCTTAAAGGTAATCAAGAGGCATTCAATCTTATAGTAAAAATATATAGAATGCAAGTTATTGCTTTTATTATGAAATATGTGAGAAACTTTGATGCCGCAGAAGATTTAGCACAAGATGTATTTCTTTATATGTTAGTTAACAAAAAAGAATATGATTTTAAATATACTTTAAAAACATATTTATATACAATTGCAAAATGTAGAGCAATAAATTATATAAAGAAAAATAAAAAGCAAAAACAAATATTTTTTGATGAAAACAGCATTTTAGTAGAAGACGATTTGGATGATATATTGGTACAACAAGAAAACAAAAAAATATTGTTAAATGCAATAAAAAAACTGAAAGGAGAGTATAGAGTTATTTTATACTTAAGGGAAATAAAAGAATTTCAATACAAAGAAATTTGTAAAATATTAAACAAAACAATTCCACAAGTTAAAATGTCTCTTTACAGGGCAAGAAAAGCATTAGGCAAAGTTTTAAGGAAAGGAAGTGATATGAATGAAAAATGATAATGAATTTGTAAATGAGATTTGGAATAAGTATGATTTATATTCAAATTCAAGAAAAAAAGATAAATTTTTTAATAAGCATTTATATAAGAATACGGATTATATGATAAATATAAGAGCAATGTTGACATTTATAGTAGTTTTTATAAGCACCATTGGAATGGTGTATGCAACTGGAGTAACAACATATAATTTTTTCCAAAAAGAGTTAAATTATGATGTGAGAGAAGACTATGAAGATGATTATATGGATAGTTTTGAAATAATAGAAGGATTTTTTTGTAAAAAAATAACTACATATAATGAGTATATAAAGTTAAAAGATGTGCTAGATATAGTAGAAATGACAGAAGAAGATTTTCAAAATTATTTTGTTCTAATTTTAATAGGTGGACATTATGATACTACTGGTCTATATGTATCAAATGTATCTGCCGATAATAATACACTTTATATAGATTTAAATAAGAAAGAAAAATGGAATGAAGAAAGGATAAGTTTAAAAATTAGTAATTCATTAAATAGAGATAATTTGAAAATAATAAATCATCCTAATATACCAGATACGTCATCAAAATATATGAAATTAGAAGAAATTCCAAAAGATTATACTTCCCAGCAAGCAGTAGAAGATAGTTGTTTTGTTTTAGTTGAAAGAAAAATAGTTTCAGAAGATAAAGATATGTTAAAGAATTTTATAAAAAATTGTGAAAATGGAATTGAAGGTATTATTAGAGTATATGAAGTAGATTCATTAAATCCAGCAAGAATAATAGATGTTGAGTATAAAAATGAAAGGTTTAATATGTGCATTCTTTTTACAGAAGATGGAAAAGAATATTATTCTACGGGGAAAACAATCGATGAATTTAAAGACCTTAGTGGTGAAGTTACTTATTCTATCACAAATGAAATGGGAGAGCATACATTTATATGTTCTATAGAAGAATAAAATTTTAACTTATTTTAACTTAATTCAACTTTTTAAGAACTTTTGCACAGAGTGTGTTATGCTAATAATATCAGTATTCTTTGTACTGGTATACCTAACATTTCATAGTGAGTATATGATTTGTATAGGTATAAATGTGAAGGAGAAGAAATTAAATTGCGGTCAGAAAAC
>CAPQQE010000004.1:28329-29829 GCA_948687865.1 uncultured Bacilli bacterium | reverse complement strand
CTGGTTCTGGACCATCTTCATATATAATAATAAAATTTGATCCAGATTTATTTGGCTCTATAAAACAATCATATGTTAGCGGACCAGTTATTATATCAGATGAATTTGTTCGTTTAATTGACGAAGTAAATAAATTACAAAAATAAAAAAAAAATTAAAGGAGGATTTATATTAATGAAAAACATGAATAAAGCAATGAAAAAGTTGCAGGAGTCAAAAAAGATAAAATTAGAAAACTATAGCTTTTCTAAATAATCGATATGATGGAAGAAGCAGATAGTTATTCAGAATTATATAGTGCTGCTTCAAAAATCAAAGATAGTAAGTTAAAATCAGATGTAAATGAATTAATTGGACAATGTGAAGACGACGGAGATGATGTTGAAACAGCATATTCTATAGTAACATCAGATTTATTAGATAATAAAATAAATGATTTAAATGAAGATAAATTAGAGAATGTAATAACAGAAGCTGATGAAGATGACGATGAGGAAGAAAACGAAGAAGCTAAAAGAGATGCATATTATGAAAGGACATATAAAAGAATAGAAGAGTATCAAAAGAATTTAGATTTAACACCATTATTCAATTGGATTAAAGAAGTAACAGGAATATCAGATTTAAAATTTAATGTAGAAAAAACAAATCGTAATAAAGATTATCGTATAGAATTTGAGTCTGATAATATAATTGATAAATGCGGAGTAATGAAATTTGCATTTAACGATGTTAGAATAAATAGTTTTGGAAATGGTGTAACAACTACAGCTCCAGATTATTATGACAGTGAGAAAATAGATTATGATAAAGATTATGATTTATATTACTGGGTATCATTACATTTTAGCTACCAATTAGTAGAAGGTGGATCAAACGGATGCAAATTTGGTAGAGCAATGTGTAAAGAAGGAAAATGGGAATTCAAATTATCAAATAAATAATAAAAAAAATAAATATATAAATATATTAATAAAAACTAGAATGACCTCTGAAGTTATTCTAGTTTTTAATTTTTATAATAAATTAAAAGCAGTACCACAATCTTTTGAAAATGGCACTGCTTTTACCAGTATCTTCCTTCATAAATAGGAAGTGGTGGGCCCTTCTAGATTCGAACTAGAGAACTCAAATGATACCAGATTTACAGTCTGGCGGTTTTAACCACTCACCCAAAGACCCATGTTATATATTTACGATAGGAGTCCCGATTCTCCACCTATCCAGGCTACTACAATTTAAGTCCTAAGCTATCTTAAATCATTATAGGAGTAACAATTTCACCCTGCATTTTATTGATCGTCTGGCTTTATAATAAATTAGTTATTTATTATATAATTAAGTATTACTTTCTTTATACCATTACTAATAAATTTAATTATATAAAAGGTTGCTATTCTGTAAGATTGGCTTTCTTTATGGCTCTTGAAGTGCTAGTCTTACCAAGTCGAACCTGTATTGGTCTAAGTGGCTGGATTTGAACCAGCGATCTCCAGTTCT
>CAPQQE010000004.1:28000-28319 GCA_948687865.1 uncultured Bacilli bacterium | reverse complement strand
CCAAAACTGGTGGGTATAGCCATCTGCCCGACACCTAGATATTAGCTGTCTTTCCGGCTTGTCACAATAATTCTTTCAGTACTGCTAGTTCAACATATTGTTTCGAACTCTTATGCCGTGTACTTTTGACTCTTGGACTTATATAGCTTAACCAAGAACCGACTATTTTTAAATAGGCTAAACCGAAATGGTTGGGGTAAATAGATTCGAACTACTGATCATGGGATCAAAACCCATTGCCTTACCACTTGGCCATACCCCAGTATAAATGTTAAGAATATAAAACAACTAAACTTTTTCTTAACCATAGAACGGACAT
>CAPQQE010000004.1:0-27990 GCA_948687865.1 uncultured Bacilli bacterium | reverse complement strand
CTCGTGTTAGGTCACAGTACTACATATCTATAAAGTTTTTCAATAAATGATTCCTAACAAATTAACCACTTATTTTACTACTAGTTGATTTGGTGTAATTCTGAAGTCAATACACTAACTATAACTAATTAACTATACCAATACTTCTTGCTTTTGGAGTGGTAAACCCATATAATTAACTAGGATCTTTTAAGTGCTTTCTCAAACCATAAACTATGTGCACTCAGCTTCGGTATTCTCAGTTTTAAAGCAATCCAGCTATACTTACACTTTGGTTATAAAACCAATGGCGGTAACTGAAGGATTCGAACCTTCGATAAGATTTCTCCTATACCAATTTTCAAGACTGGCGTGATAAACCAACTCCACCAAGTTACCATATTATTTAATTGTGTAAGAAAGGTTGGTAGCGGAGGTTGGACTCGAACCAACGATCTTTAGGTCATGAACCTAATGAGATAACCACTTCTCTACCCCGCGTTATATTTTGTCAGGCTCATTCTCCTTTACAGGTGTGGGCACTTATACTTTTTATTAGCATAAAGTCCTGAGAACCACTAATAAATATAGAATTTTGGTATTTTGCTTTTGTTAAATATTCCTACTTAACTTTAATGAACAAGCAGTCCAGATTATTGTCTCACCAGAGTTATTTATAAGTTATTGCTTATAAAACGATCATTAGGAATCGAACCTAACTCCCTTCACACCAGTACTCAATCACCGAGTAGGAATCGAACCTACCTTTTGGAGCTACCTCTCAGACTCGAACTGAGTGTCTCCGGTTTACAAGACCGGTGCATTGCCAGTTATGCTAAGGTAGCATATATGTAACATAAGTTGTTACCACTACACATAGCGCATTTTATTTTCTGCTTATAATCTTTATAATACATATGGTGCGCGCTAATTTGTTTACCTACACCAGCTTATCTTAAATCGGTAATTTAAATTGGTTTGTGCTCAGTTTTCCTTCTGAGTGGTTTTTAATTAGCTGTCCTGCTAAAATTTAAAGAAATTTGGTAATAAAAGAGCTTTAAGCTCTTTGGCGGCTCGTGCGAGAATCGAACTCGCGTTTTCTGCGTGACAGGCAGATGTCATAACCACTAAACTAACGTGCCATATTAAAAATTATTAACTTAGGTACCCGTTACCAGCCTCTCACGGACACTCAATATTGTTTCCAATATATTTTATTTTCTACTGTTATTTTTTAACCATATCTATAAAGACTTAGGTTTTATCGTAGCCTCTCTGGATACTCCTTTGAACTTTCGTATCAAATTAATTTTCTGGTTGTTCTTGTAGTCGATACCATATTAATAATTTATTGGCTCCTCAGATAGGATTCGAACCTATGACTTACAGATTAACAGTCTGCCGATCTACCGACTGATCTACTGAGGAATGTTATTGGCACAAGCTTTAAGACTTGAACTCAAACTAATAGTTTTGGAGACTATTGTGCTACCAATTACACTAAGCTTGTATAATAAGAAGTGAGTATAGAAATATCAAAAATGTTAACCTACAGCTCCTATCAGGCAGTTAAACGTGGTAATTATTTTTTATACAGTATTTACACATTTTATTTTATAATAAAGTAATAATAGGATTCACAATATTTACTATACTCACTAATTACAAATGCTCTTTGTTATTTTTAGATTACTTTATTATAAAACTGGTGACTCTAGAGGGAATTGAACCCCCGACTCAAGGATGAAAACCTTGTGACTTAACCACTTGTCCATAGAGCCATTAAAATACGAACGGGTACTCAGGAATCGAACCTAAGTTTCTTCTTATTATAGCTAATGATCAGTTAGTACATATAAGCTTCAAATCTTACATGCAGCCACCAGGCCAACCCGATATATTTATTAATAATTTTCTTGAATAGGGTATTTTAATTCAGATATTTCAATATTATTTTTGTTAAACATTGATAATATAGTATTTCTTTCACTGCATTCATTTGTATATGATTCATACACTATAAATACTATTATAGGTTCTTCATAAAATCCTTCTATTCTTTTTATATTATTAGCCAATATATTACATTTCTTTATTAAGTTTTCAATGTTCAAACTTTCTAATTGCTTTTCATATTGTTTTAGAAATTCACATTCTTTTGGATTTTTGATTTTACAAATTTTTGTACCTTTACATAAACCATTACATGATTTACCGGGTGCTAATTCTTCAAATCTTATACCATTATATACGTTATTTTTATCTTTATATATTCCATTCATATCATTTTTATGAAACCATACTGGATCAAACATTGCTGTACTGACTGGAATCATATAATTTTTAAAGTTTCTAATTTGATAAAAATAAGATGTAGCTAATTTCATATTTAACCTCCAACACAAATAATATAATGCTAAAAATTAAATATAAGTTTCAAAGATTGGACTCAAACCAATACCTCTGACTCTGTATCCGCCAGCCTGCTGCCAATTACACTACTTTGATACTCTCAAAAGTTGGATTTGAACCAAACACTTCCAACGTACGATTTGGTATGCTATCTTTACATTATTTCGAGATATTTATAGTTTATAAAATTATATAATAAAAATCAAAATTTGTAAACACTTTTATGAATTTTTATAAATTTTTATTATAATTATAATAATGCAATGATTTTAAAACATATAAACAAAATAATATAAACTATAATTAATTATAATAAGGAGGTATTTAGATGGCTGAGAATGAAGATAAAAACACTCGTAATGATGACGCTCTACTAGAAATTGGTAAGAAAAAAGGTTATAAAACTATGAAGTCATATGTAGATTACGTTATGAAAAATCTAGGTAATCAAATAATTAAAATTGAGTTATCTGACGAACAAGTAGCTGAAGTAGTCGAAATGGCCTTAGGTGAGTTAGCTCACTATATAAATGATACGAAGTCAATTACTGTACCATATAAATCAGTTATAGATACAAGTAAATGGCCTTTGAAAGTTTCTGTAGTTAATTACGTTATGAGAGGACAATCTGCCGTTAATTACATTCCAGTTGACGCAATATCTACTTATTATGTTAATGGTATCAACAACGGTATGGCAGGATTAAGTTTAGATCAAATTGCTAATGCGTTATCTGCACAACAAAACATAAATGCTTTGTCTACAGATTTAGATTTTAGATTTGAAAAAGACGAGCAGAAGTTATATGTTACTTGCAATGCAATGAAACCATCAACATTAACAATTGACTATATGCCTGAATATACTTGTGTAGACGATATCAAAGAACCATATTGGCAAAATTATTTAAAAAGGTTTAGTCTAGCTATGACTAAAGTTATCTTAGGGCGAATAAGGAGTAAATATACTTTGAATAGTTCTCAGTATACTATCGATGGACCTACTATGTTATCGGAAGGAAACCAAGAACTAGCAGATATAAGAGCTACCTTAAAAGATAACGTAGATTCGCTATTCGTAATTGATTAACAATTATGTTTTGCAAAACACAATTATTAAACTAAAAATAAAATAAGGAGGAATTTTACATGATAAAAGTATATAATAAGTGTACTCAATATTTAAAAATATCAAGTAAAACAATTGCCCCATTTAAATCAGAAGATTTTGAAGAGAGAAATCAACAAATCAGAATTCTTGAAAGAAATGGTGCAGTATCAGTAACTGAAGTTTTAAACAAAGAGACAACTCCAATTATAACTAATAAAATTGAAGATACTATTATTGAAGAACAAACTGTTGAACCTACTATAGAAGTTGAAGAACAACCTGAACCAGTAGTTGAAATAGTTGAAGAACCAGTAGTTGAAGCAACCGAAGAGCCAACAGTTGAAAAAGAAAAAGAAGAGCCTAAAGAAGAAAAAACAAAAAGAAAAGGAAGATTTAAGAAGGGAGGAAATAAATAATGCCTAGAATTAACATTAATGAAATTGACAACACAGTTTATTCAATAAATAACTTAACTAACGATAATATAGTATATGTTCCAGGTAACATGCCAAAAGGTGAATACAGACACCCAGTTTTATTAACAAGTGTAGAACAATTTGAAAATGAATTTGGTAACTATTCTCCATTTGGTGGACATACATATGACTATGTTAAAGGTTTATTACTTGCTGGTTTACCAGTATTATTCAGAAGAATAGTTGCTAAAAACCAAGATTCAGAATCAGAATCAGAAAATGAAAGACCAGAGTATTTCATAAAACAAGCAACAACAACACTATATACATCACAAGAAGTAGATGGTCAAACAATAAAAACTGATCAATTAATAGTAACTGAGAAATTTGGAGGATCTTATGGTAATACATTAAGCATTACAATAAGAAGACAATCTCAATCATTAATATTTGAAGTTGCCAGCAACGGAAAAATTATAGAATCTGAAAAGATAGTTACACTAGTAGAGGATGAAGATATTGATAGAAATAACGAAATTAAATTCTTCACAACACATGAATTTAAAACAGTAGATGTTGCATTAGCTAGAACATCAAACGATCCTGATGAAAACGCAGAAATGCTTGCATCATTCGTACTTCCTGTTGTAACAGGGCAAGTTTTAGAAGGCGGAGAAGATATAACTGATGATAAAGTTAAAGAAGAAATTCCTAATTCATATGGATTTATAACTGATAAATATATCTATGACGTAAAATTCGTTACAGGTGGAGGTTATACAAACGAAGAAATCGATCAAATGTACATAGCTAAAAAACAAGTAGAACTATGTGAAACTAGAAAAGATTGCTTCGCTATATTAGATATACCATATGGAACTCAAAAATCACAAGTAAATAAATACTTTACAGATTGTGATACTTCATTTGCAGCTAGTTTCGCTCCTTGGTGCTATACTAAATTACCAAGTGGAAATGAAAGATGGATGGCACCATCATACTTATTCTTATATACATTAGGAAGAAGTATACAAGATGGTAACCCAGTATATTCTGCTCCAGCAGGTGTATTAAAAGCAAGTATGCCACAAGTAATTAAACCAGAATATGAAATTGGTGGAGATACTTTAGACTTATGGCAATCTGCTAATCCACAAGCTATAAATCCTTTAATGAAACTAAGAAATTATGGATATGTAATATATGGACAAAAAACTCTATACAATATTCAAAACAATAATTCAGCTAAAGGATCTGCTTTACAAGAAATCAATGTTAGAATAGCTATGAATGAAATAAGAAGAATATTATTCAACGCAGCTATAAAATTAACATTCCAAGCTAATAACCAAAGAACTTGGAACGAATTCAAAGCTTTAGTAGAACCAAAACTTCAATCAATGGTAAGTAACGGTGGAATAACAGACTTCCAAGTAAAAATGGATAGCACTACAACAACTCAAGAAGACTTACAAAATAACACAATAAGAGCTAGAGTAAGCGTATCTGTTACTAAAGCAGTTGAAAACTTTGAAATTGATTTCTATATTGAACCACAATCAGTTAAATTCGCTGATGAAGAAAACGAGAAAAACGTTTTAGTAGGTGGTATATACCAAGGTATAAATAATAGTGACTTATCTTGGAATAAATCTAACAACTATTAATATTAGAAAGAAGGAGGAGAATTAATTATGCCTAATAATTTACAAGTACTAAAAAGAGGAACTCAACATATGGTTAATAATGATTACTACGAGCCACAAAGAACTAATAACTACGAAGTTCAAATAATTGGTCTTGAAGGAATCAAAGATATGAGAGGTAGATCAATAAGCCAATCTTCAACAGCTGGAGATATAATCACACTATCTACTGCATCATTTGAAGCTCCAAGTATTTCAGTTGACCCTATTACAGTTAGATATGGAAACAGCTCTATTAAATATGCTGGTGTACCATCATTTGGAGACGCTTCTATAGTAATAAATGATTACATTGGACTAAATACAGAGAAAATATTAACAGCTTGGTATGGACAAGTGTATAATCCAATAGATGAAATAATTGGTTACGCTACTGACTATAAAAGAAGAGCTTATTTAATTGAATACGATACAAAATATGTTCAAGCTAGAAGCTGGATAATGGAAGGGGTATGGCCACAAAATTTAAATCTTGGCTCATATTCTGCAGAAGGTGGATCACAAAGACAAATAACAATGACACTTATTTACGACAGACTAATTCCATCTGAAGATTATTAAAATTAAATGAATATGAACATATTTAAACACCTAATAGAATTAATCTTCTATTAGGTGTTTTATTTGAATTCTAGCCATACACCATCAAAACCTTATAGCCAAACACCATTAAATTTCCGTAAAACTATTTACAAATAGCATTAAATATATTATAATTAATATAAATAAATTGTAGGAGATAATAAATATGGCAAATTCTAAAGGAAGAACATTTAGATTAATATGTAGTAATTGTAAAAAAGAATTTGATGCAAATACTTCTAATACTAAGTATTGTAATGAATGTGATTTAAAACTTAATTATAATAAATGTGTTATATGTGGTAAACCAGTAAGAAAGAAAGTTTGTTGTAGTAAAGAATGCTTAGCAATACATAGAAGTAAAAATAATCCATCTAAAAGAGATGATGTAAGACAAAAACTTAAAGAGACGGCACATAAAGGCATAGAGGCAGCAAAGAAAACAAATTTAGAAAAATATGGAGTAGAATACCCATTTCAAAATAAAAAAGTACAGGAAAAAGTAAGAAAAACGCAAAAAGAAAATAACAATGGAAAATTAGCTTGGAATACAGAAAAGCAAAAACAAACTATGATTAAATTATATGGTGCAGATCATAATATGAAAGTACCTGAATTAGTTAAAAAACAAAAAGAAACTTGGAGTAAAACATTGCAAAGAAAGTATAACTGTAATAGTCCAATGCAAGTAAATGAATTTAAAAAGAAAGCAGAAGAAACTAATTTAGAAAAATATGGAGTTAAAAGCCCACTTTTATTAAAAGAAGTACAAGAAAAAGCTGTTAGTTCTATTAAAGAAAAGTTTTTAAATATGACAAAAGAAGAAAAGATGGAATTTCATAATAAAATAATTAAAACATTAAGGAAAAATAAAGGTGTAGATAACGTATATCAATTACCAGAAGTAAAATTAAAAATAAAAGAAACCTTTATAAAAAATTATGGAGTAGATCATCCGATGAAATCGCCAGATATTAGAAAGAAAGTTTTTACTAATTCAAGAATGTCGTCACTAGAAAAGAAAACAGAAGAATTTTTAAAAACTAAAAATTTGAATTATGAGTGGCAGTATATTATAACAAAAAACAATGTATCACATGCTTATGATTTTGCTATATTTGATGATCAAAATAATTTGTCAATATTAGTAGAATGTGATGGCTCATACTTTCACGGATACAACTCAGATGCAAATGGAAAACATGTACATGATGAAATAGATAATTATAATACTATAGACTTAATACCAGAAAACGTAAAATTTATTAAAATAATAGAAAACGATTTTGATAAAGGAATACAGGAATTATCAGACGCTTTAGGAATTGATTATGATAATTATTTAAATGACATACTTAATTGGTGTAGATCTGTGGGATTCCCATACCCTATATATGATAATAGTATATTAAATATAAGTTATAATAACCTATTAAAATATGAACCTAAACTGAATTTGAATGTTAGAGTGGGAAACAAAATAATAAAACATTTCCATCACAGCATTTATCATTGTTCAGTTAATAATTTACCAAGTACATTTGAAGCTTGGAACAACGACGAATTACTTATGAAATGTATAAAAAATAGATTTATTTATAAAGATTATATAGACCCTAATAGAGTATTAGCAGGATTTACTATAAATAAAATAGCTCCTACTCCTAGAATGTTCAGTCCATTTTTAGCTAAATGTTTGATTTATAAATATTTAAATGAGTTTGATACTATATTTGACCCATTTAGCGGTTATTCTGGAAGAATGCTTGGAGCTATGGCAAATGGTAAGAATTACATTGGTCAAGATATAAATAAAACAACTATAAATGAAAGTAGTCAAATCATAGAATATTTTGATTTACAAGATAAAGCAACCATAAAAGAACAAGATATTATAACAGACAAAGAGTCAGAATATGAGTGTTTATTTACTTGCCCACCATATAATCTTAAAGAGAGATGGAATAACAGTAATCAATTAAATTTAAGTTGTGATAAATGGATAGATATATGCTTAAATAAATATAAATGTAAGAAATATTTATTTGTAGTAGATAATACAGAAAAATACAAAAATAATATTGTAGAAGAATTATCTAACAAGTCTCACTTAGGAAACAATGTAGAAAAAGTTATTTTAATAGAAAATATAAACTAAAATTATAATTTTATTACTAATAAAGGAGGAAAATTATGAGAACGCTACATGAAGCAATGAAATTAATCACAGAAAAAGAAGATTTCAAGCAAACTGAGAAAAATATTAAAAACGCTATTGAAAATTCTGATGAAGATAGTTTTTCTATTGATACTATACATGACAATCTTAATGTTTTAGTTGCAGATGAAGAAGCAGCTATAGATGGCTATAATGGATTTTTAAAACAAGTTAAAGACACTATAGAAGACAAAGATCTTATCAAAGCTATTGAAGAAGAAATAAATGAAATAATCAATGATGAGAAAGAACATATAGAAAAATTAAACGTTATTAAAAATAAATTAAAGGGGTAGATTGTTATGAATAATATTAATAAAGCAATGAGATTACTTAAAGAAGATATTGATAAACCAGCTCAAATAGAACATTATACATTTAAAAATATCATATTTAATTTAGAAAACAATGCTTATGACTATGACGATATAAGAAAAGAAATAAATAAAATAGCAGATGAAGATTTGAAAGAACAATGTGAAGAGCTTACTATTAGTTGTAGACATAACCATTATGATCCAGAGTCTACTGGTCAAATTATTGTAGATGAAATACTCGCAGACAAAGCAGGTGACATAAATGGAATAGATTTATATTGTGATAATTGTGGAAAAGCAATACCAGAAAATGAAAAAGATCTTGCTGACATACAAAATATATACCCACATGCAGTATATTGTAAAGACTGTAAAGATCAAGTTTTAAGAGAACAAGAAGAAAAATGTGAAGATTGGATTTTAGAAGAAGATCTTAATTTAAAAGATGTTAAAGTAGATGGTGATTTATTAAAATTAAATCTAAATGGAAAAGAATACTCATATAAATCTGATGAATTATCTGCAGAAGAACTTCTAGCAAAATATAATTCAATTTCAAAATATTCAGTTGGTAAAGCTTATGCTTGGTTAAAGAAGCATACTAATTTAGTAACTGAAGATATAATTGAAGAATGGGTATTAAAAGAAGATTCAAATAATTCATTATCTGATAAATTAATAAATATAATTAACAAATATTTAAAAAATAATAACCTTAAATTAAATGAGTATCAACTATCTCATGATTATGGAACACCAAATTATGGTAAATCATTAGAAGAATTAAAATCACAATTAGATAGATATGATATTTATAAAATAATGGAACAAAAACCTGAATTAAATGGTAATGATTTAATTTGGTATATTAAATGTAATCCAGTTTATGGAAGTAAATTTATAGTAAAAATTACAATAACAACTAAAAATAATGAAATAATAGAACAAGACCAATCTAAAATAAAAGAATTAGAAAAAGAAATAGAAGACGGAGAAAAAGATTTAGAAAACTGTGATAATGGAAATGAAAAAGTTGATATTCAAAATGATATAAAATATGCACAAGACCAATTAGATAAAGAAAAATCAAAACCATTAACAGAAAGTAGAGCAATAGATCCAGAAGATTTACCAAAATCTTTAAGAAAATATGCTCATATGATAGAAGATTTTGAAAAAAGTAATGAATATACTGGAGATAATGATTATTGGTGCTATTTAGCAGATCCATACGAAACAGATTATGATACCACAACAATACATGATACATTATCTAATATAAGAAGTGAACTAAGAGATATTGAGAAAAGATATAAAGAAAGTAAATAGAATTAAAAATATAAATTAACTTTAGCTTTAATTAATAAAATTATATTAATTAAAACTAAAGTTTTATTCTTGATTATTCTCGTAACTTCTAGATTATATTTTAAAATTACTTATATCTGTTTTTAATTCTATTTTTCCAATACCATCATTATTATCATCATTACTTTGTTTTTGTCCTTTTCTTCCACTATTTGCAGTTATTACTAAGGTTGGATCATAGCCTTGTTTCTTTAATGCTTCATATTCATCTTGGAATATTTCATACATAAATCCTGTTTTACCATTCATTTTAGCATGAAAGATTTCATTTTCATCTCCACGTCTATTTTTAGCTATGTATATTTTTCTTATTCCAGTATTAACTCCTTCTGGTCTACCTATTGTTATCAACATATCAATAATCATTTGCTTCTTTGAAGATTCTGCACAAGCTTCTATTGGTATTAATTCATTTTTCCAAAATGATTGTTTTGGCTGAGATGCCATAAATACTACACTGTGGTTCATTTGTGCTAAGTTTTTAGCTTGGTCATATATAATACCACCACTTTCATACATACTATCTGCAGGTTGTTTTAAGTTACCATCATAATCTATTATTATTAAATCATAATGAATACCTTTTTGTTTTTGGAAATTATATATTTCTTCTTTTAGAGCATCCATTGATATTTCAGAAGCTGCATATTTATAGATATCTATATTTTTTGCTATAGACATATAAGCTTTGTCAGAACTTAATAATGTCTCTAATTCTTCTGTACTAAGTTTAACCATTTGCCTAGAATCTAATACTACTTTCTTTTTACCCTCTTCTTCAAGCTTTCTATCTATTTCTATATTGTTTTTAAGTTGCTCTTCTTTTTGAGCTATTTCTGCTTGATTTCTTATATATGCTTCTGTTCCTTCTTTATATCTACTTGCAGCTTTCTTTCTTAATGTTATTTCTTTTTCTAATAATTTATTTGCTATCATTATCTTTGAGTTTTCAGTTTCTGTATAACAAGTATAATATCTTATTAATCCATCTAAGTACTCCATATCTCCAATAAAACAATGACATACTTTTAAACCTTGCATTGCTGAATTCAATCCTTGATTTATTAAGAAAGTGGTTTTTCCGAGATCCTGGAGTTGCCATTACGCACACTACTGAACCAACACCTACACCATCATTTTGCATTACTTGGTTCATACTTTTTATATACAATTTAACTATTTTATTATGTTCCTCATCACCTAAAGCTTCTTCTCTTATTTCACTTATTCTTTTCAAATCTGCTAAATTAAATGGTTCTTTGTTTCCAAATGATATGTTCCCACAATCTCTGATTTCTTTTACACAATCCTCTATTGCATAAAATGATTTCTCTTCAAAATTATTTGAATCTGTATCTGTCAATGTTATTAACAATTTATTTACAGAATCTTCTGCCGTTCTTCTTAATATAAAGTTAGAAATATTTTTATTCGCAGACTCAACAACTATTTCATCACCATTATACATTTCTTCTATTGTTTTCATACATAAGTCTCTAGTTTCTTTACTTTTGTCTTCTGCATTTGAACTTGGTAACACACTTTCTAATCTTAATGGTACTTCGTCTTTTGGTATTTTTATTTGAAAATCTTTATAATAACTTTTTATTATTTTGAATATTAATGAATTTATTGGACTATGAAAATATGATTGTTTTATTGATATTATAAATCTTGATAAAAGTGTTTGATTTGTTAGAAGACATTTTATTACGTATGTCTCAAGTTTATCTATGTTTAGATAATTTCCAGATGCTTGATTTTCTTCCATTTATTTAACCCTCCGTACTATTTTCTTTTTCCAACTGTGCTAAATATATAATCTCCTATAAAATCATCGAATTTTTCTACGTAAATTTCAACATCTAATTCATTTTTTACTTGTTCTAAATTATTAACTATTTTGTCATACAAATGTGGTTTAACTTTTATTGCTATTCCATCTTTTTCTGTATTTAATTTAGTTTTTGAAAGTAAAATATTTATATTGTTTAAAATGCCTTCTGGTGACAGTCTGTATTGAGCTTCTTTATATTCTTTTTCAACTTCTTTTTCTTTCGCCATCTTTAATAATTTTAATACTTGAGATATACATGTTTCCTTATTTACACAAGGTTCTTTTATATCTGAAAATATCTCGATTAATTCATCTATATTTCTCTCTTCTGATAATTTTCTAACAGCTTGATATATTATGTTACATCCTCCAACAAACTCTAATGATTTAACTACATTATCTTTTACTTTAACTTTTATTTCATTTACACAAGATGTATTAGATTCTAATTTATAGCTTGCCATTTTATACCTCCTTTTTATTTAAAATCTATATCAAATCTTTTTTCAATTCGTTTAATTTCTTCACCATTACAATAAGATTTTAATAATTCATAGGTTGACACTGTTTTAGTTGTATCAACTTGGCTTTCTATAATTTTTCTAGTTTCTTCATCTAAAATTAAATGAGGAGTTTCTTCATTTATTAATTTATTTGCTATTATTGAAGATATAAAACTAGTATATTCATGAATATGCAATTCATTAATAAGAATATTTTCCACATAATCTTCTAAATAATTTTCTTTTAACCATAATCTTTCTTTTTCTTTTTCAGTTAAATCCTTACAACTATAATTCATATTTCTTTTTTCAAAATATTTTACTGTATGTTTTGTTTTTGGCATAACTACCATCCTCCTTTACATTATATGTGAAATTCTATCTTTTCCTTTTACTACTATAATTTGACTATCATGACCTATTACGGTATCTTTATGACTTACAACAAACATTGATGATATATCTTTAGATACGTTCATAAGAATTGATGTTACTATATCAATACTTTTACTATCTAATCCATCAGTTATTTCATCTAGTATTAATATATTAGAATATGTATTTGACATATTATTTGCTAAATCTTTTTGTGCTAGCATTATAGCAATATCAACTTTACGTTTTTCTCCACCAGATAAAGATTCAAATAATGCATCTCCTAAGCATATGTCTAATTTGTTTCCTTCTTGTACAAATTTAATTTTATCTGTGTCATTACTAAATAATAAATTTGAATAATATTCTAATTTTGAATTTAAAAATTCTACTGCTGATTTTAATAAATAATTTTTGAACTCTTTACTAATTAACGATGAGCAATGTGATGCTATTCCAATCTTTTCTTCTAATATATTAATTTGTTTTTGTAATTCTTCATTTTCTTTATTATATTTAATAATTTCTTTATTGCAATCTTCAATAAGATTTTCATAATTTTTTGTAGATTCTTCATTATAGTTATTTATTTCATTTTCTAATGTTGTAATATTAGTTTTTAATTCATTTATTTTAATTGATATATTATTAAGTTCTTGTTGTTCATTTTCATAACTTTTTAATTGCTTTGATAATTCATTCTTTTGAACTTGTTTCTCTTGCAAATCTATAGCTAATTTATCAGATACTTCTTTAATCTGAGCTTGATAAGGTGCTGCTACTTCTTGTTTATGTATAAATATTTCTGATTTTATATTGTCGATCTCATTATTAAGTTTTTCTATCTCTTTATTTCTAATTTCATTATTTGTATCTATTTCTTGTATTTGTTTTTGTGCATCTATATTGCTATTAATATATTTTTGTATTTCATTTATCAAATGTTCTTGATTTATATTATCAAACTTTCTTCCACATGTTGGACAAGTATCACTTGTTTTCAATGTTTCAATTTGTTTTTTATTATCTTCTATTTTATTTTCTAATCCAATTTTTTGTGTAGATAATACAGATATTTCATTTGAAATGTTAGATATAGATTGACTCAAT
Organism: uncultured Bacilli bacterium; assembly: GCA_948687865.1. Next base: position 14,056 of record CAPQQE010000004.1, on the reverse strand, counting down.
GCTAATATCTTTTCATTATCAAGTTTTTCAACTTCCATTGTTTCTTCATATATTTTCGTATTTATTTTCGTAACTTCTTCTGTTGATTTTAATGATAGCTGATTAGATTCATTATCTATCTTTAGAATTTCTACCTGTATACTACTATTAAATTCTTTTGCTTTGTTTATTTTATCTGTTATATCATTAGATTTTTGTTCTTCAGTAGTTAAATTATTTTTAAATATTTGTAAGTTATCTAATAACTGTTGTTTTGGTATTTTATTTTTATTTTCTTCATTTATTCTATCTATTTCTTTCTGATAATTTACTTTATTTATATTTATTTGATTTATTGTGCCATTATTATAAGATATTTTATTATTTGTTTCATTAAGTTCATCGTTAAGTTTGTCTTTATGGTTTTGCATTTCAATTCTAAAGTTTTCAGTTATTTCTGAAGTTCCGATTAATTCTTCAATTTGATCTTTTCTTCCACCTGCAGTTAAAGCACTTAATCTTGATTTAAATCCTTGTGCTAAATATACTATATTTAAAAATATCTCTGGTGATAATTTTAATATGTTTTCTTTAATATACGTTTCAGTATCTGTTTTATTTCTTCTACTTATATCTTCACCATTTTGTAATAACGTTATTTTTGTTCCTTCTCTATTTATTTCATACTGAACTCCATCAATAGAAAACTTTAAGTTCAATTTATAAGTTTTATTTGTATATCTATTTGATACATTTGTTAATCCAGTAGTTGTTTTTCCATATAAAGAAAAATATAGAGCTTCAAATATTGATGACTTACCGCTTCCATTGCTTAATGTATTTTCTTCATATTCATTTATTCACTTTACTAATACTGTATTCTTCTCCTTTCTTTATATCTCGCTAATTAAATTTACATATGAATTTACAGGGTACTTCAACTCTTTTCTAGTGTTATCTTCATATGACTTAATAAAATCTACAAACTTATGTTTTATATTATTTTGATCTACTATTTCTAAACTTGCAGTTTGATTATCTTCTAATAGCGTTGTTTTTCTATCTATTATTATTCTACTTGCTATAACATTTTCATATTTTTCAATTAAGTTTGAAACATCTTGTTTTAATTTATATGGAGCTTCTATTCTCACTACATATTTATAATTTTTATCAAGATCATCTAATTGAGACATACAATCTGAAATAGATTTAATAGTTAATCTTCTAAATAATATGTTATATGGATTAGTTATAGTTCTAAATGAATTATCTTTAGTATCTACAATATGTGCTCCTGGTATGTATTTATTTGAATCACTAAAAGATATACTTGTTAAAGAACCAACATTCCATATATTGTTTTTAGAACATTTTAGTCTTTCTTGAAGATGTATATGACCATTGTATACTTCATTGAAGTACATACATAATAATTCAGGATCTATACCAAAGTCTACTCCAAAAGTAGAATATAGTGATGAACCCATAATATCAATATGACTAAATAAAATATCAGAATTCCATTTCTTCAAAAATTCATGATCTATCTTTTTCCAATTCATATAAGGTAAAAACGTTGCTTCTATATTATCTGTAATATTGCCTGTTTTAGTCATTGTATTTAAAGTGATCTTTTTTGGTTCAGTAATAACCTGAAAATTAGGCACATTTCTTAAAATAGATGTTGCACTAAATCTATGATCATCTGTTAGTGTATCATGATTTCCAGTGATATAAATCTCAGGTATTGAATCTTCTTTTCTACAGGAATAAGCTTCTGCTAACGCTGTTAATTCTTCTGACCTTAATATATTACTGTCAGTAAGATCCCCAAGATTAATTATGTAATCTACTTTTTCTTTATTAGCTAATTCTTCATACCATTTTACTGTATCAATCATATATTGCAATCTTGTTGTATATTTTGAATCTTTATTATAAATTGGTAATATACTTGAAGTATATGCTAAATGCATATCTGCTACAATTAAAAATTTCAATTTACTTTCTCCTCCTTTTCTATTTTATTTTAACAACCTTTAGTAAGTTGACATGAGCAATTTGGATCATTGCAATCATCTAATACTTTTTCTTGTAATTCTAATGTTTTCTTAACGTTTAATCTTTTAAGTTCTTTAAGTTTTTTGATTAAAACGTCAATACTTTCATCTTTATTAAAAACTAAAGTTACTAAAGTCTTTCCTGCAATATTTCTAGAAACCTTATCTCCAATTACTGTGTTTTCACATAATTCAAAAATATCATCTAAATTAAGTTTTTTCTTATATTCTCCATTAATTTTTGCACATCCAATTCCTATTAATACTTTTCCTTCTCCATTTTTACTAAATTCAATTTCCATATCATTTCCTCCTATATAATAAATTATATTAATTGAATCTGAAAATTAACTAGAATTAATTCTCGTTATTCTCAGATATTATTAAATACCATCTTATAATAAATATCATAGAATTCTTTCTCTGTTAATAATTTATTATTATTTAAAATGCTAACTAATTTCTGAAATATCTTTATACGTTTTTCTATTTTAAAGAAATATTCTTTATTTCTAAATATTCTTACTATTTCTAATCTTGTTTTATCAAAATGGCTATCAAAATATTTTTCATCTAATTCTTGTTCTATATTATCAATTTCACCGATATAAAAATTATCGTTAGTATGATAACCAACTAATAAGCATACTGGTATATTAAATACTTCCATATAAAATTGACATTGAGGAGTGTAGTAATCTACTTTTAATTTATTTAAGAATGTTTTTACTTCTAATAAAGCACCAATTTTTCTATCTATTCCATCACAATTTCCTCTATACATTCTAGTTAAATCATATTCTGTATCTTCTATAAAATTAAATCCATAAGTTTTATTCATATAATTTCTAACTTGTGGTTCCATAAGATTACCATTTGTTGTAAACCTATTACCAATGAAATTATCGTTTATTCCTTCTATTTGTGCTTTTACTCTAGCTAATTTCCATACATTACTATATTGAGATAGACTTAAGATGGCAGGTAAATCACTGCCACCTATATATTTATGCCTATCTACTTCTACATTAGGGTTAGTCGCCATTATTCAATTCTCCAATCATAATTTCCACTATAACCACCATATAAAGTTTCTACATATTTTATAAGATCATTTCTTTTTTCAGTATCAATATTAGAAAAATAATGAAAATTTGAAAAATTGTTATCTAATAAATAATCATATAACTTAGAATCAAAATTATCTTCACACATTTTACATAAAGTTACAAATATAATTCCACGAAGCAATTCTTCATCAGTCCAATTATTTTTATCTTTTTCTACAGTATTTGAAAAAGTTTTTAATGCATTATGAAATGCATTATATAGATTTGATTCCAATGAATTATATGTATTAGGTTTTCGATATACTATTAAATTATTAGTAATGTCTATAAATGATTTAAGAAGTTCTTTACGTGATCTTTCTGAGAAAATCTTAAATAAATTATCAAGTTGTGTGTCTGGTTTTGTTTTTTGTGTAGGTAAATCTGTTACTATTGATGTTATGTAATTAAGTAAATTTACAAAATCATTTTCATTAAATACGAAGTTTTTTGTATTTACTACTTGTGCATATAAATTTCGTATTTCTTCCTTGTGATCCCAAGGATACCAGTCCTTTTCGTCACTCATTCTTTGTGAAACTCTTCTTAATATTGCAATTCTTGCTTGACTAACATTTTCGAAGCTTTGTACTTCTTCATCTCTAAACTTTGCTAATTTTCTTGTACTCATAATAAATCCCTCTTTTCAAAAATATTTTTATAATACATATTATTAAAATAATAAATGCTAAAATATTTTTCTAAGATAGGTTTTTATCTTAAAATTTTATTTTATTCATATTTTTTAAATATGTCATTCATATTTTCTTCTATATTATCATATTTTATAATATGAACATTATCTTTATTTACTCCAATCGTAGTTAGATAAGTCTTTAATCTCTTTTTAAATTGATAATTTAATATTGGATCTTTCTCATCGCTGAAATCTACTATGTATGCCATATTTCCATTTTTAGTCAATCTTAATACTCTTCCACAAGATTGAATTTGTATTCTTTCAGATTTTCCACAATATGCTAAAATAACTGCATCTAATGATGGAACGTCTATTCCTTCTACTAAATGTTGTGTTCCTATTAATATAGAGATTTTTCCATCTCTGTAATCTTTAAACGTATCGCTATCATCTTTATCAAATTTATCAGTATTTGGATTATATTTAAGAAATACTTGTCCACCAAAAGATAATCTACATTGGTCATTAAGTCCTAAGTCACTTATCTTTCTAGCAATATCATAAGCCCATTCTTTAGTGCTTACTAATACAAGAGTCTTTCTATTCCTTAGACTGAAGAATGCTGACATATTAGATATTTGAATATTTCTATCTTCAGATTGTAATCTTTTCTTTCTTATCTCATGCCAATCATTTTCTTTTCCTCTATTCATCTTCTCATTTGCTGGGTTATTTATTACTAATAACACAGGTTTAGCTAATTTAGATTCTTTTATTAAATCTGCTGCAGTAACATTTAAAGACACTTTACCAAGCATTGACATTGCTTCAATTTCTTTAATGTCATATTCTGCTATATTTTTACAATTTATGTGCTCCTGAGAAATTGCAGAAGCAGATACTCCTATATTATATTCAGAATTAGGAACATTTAAAATTGTAGTAACATATGTCTGACACTGAATGTGATGGCACTCATCACATAAATATACTTTAATGTCATTTAATATGTTAGGGTCTTTTTCTAAATCGTTATTTAAAGACATTGGATGCGCTACATTTATTGCATTTTTGATTATCTTTCTATTTTTTCCATAGTCTACTGCATTTATTCCATATTTTTGAAATCTTTCTATCATCTCATTTTTTAATTTATCTGTTGGTTCTAATAATAATGTGGTAGGGCATTCTTTAATACATTTTTCTATTGTCTTAATAAAACCACACATTACTTCAGATTTTCCAGCGCCAGTTCCCATTTGAATTATTGTTCTTTTTAATATGAGACATCTTCTAATTGCTTCTACTTGTTCTTCTCTTAATGTAATTCCTGGAAGTATTTTATTATCTAAAATTTCTAAAGCTTCCTTTGTATTTATTAATTTATTTTTTATATCATAATTAAATTTTACATATTGACTAAAATATGGTTTAACAAAATCTATTAGTCCTATTGGAATAACTAAATTATCTTGTTCATCTAAATTATAAGAATAGTACACATCATAGAAACAGTCACACTTATCAAATTTTCTTTGTCTAAGTTGTCTGTTCAATGATTCAATCTGCTCATCTATGTCTTTCATATTATATTTAGTTACTTCTCTAGTTGCACTATATTCAAAATAATTCATGTTTTTTAATAAATGTACTTTTGCTAGTTTTCTTCTTAAAAATTCGTAGTTCTTTTCATCTTTACTAATTATAAAATTATTGTTATTTATTGTTATCAAATTAACTTCCTCCTAATAAACAAAATACATTATTATTTTATAAATAATGCTTAAAAATTAACATTGACAATATAAAATTTTGTGAATAAATTAATATGTAATTTATTATGTTAACTATTTATCTGTTGTTACTCTCGTAATATTTCTATAACTTTATAAAATTTCTTTAAAATCTTTTACAAAAACTATTTACAAATTAAAGTTTTTGATATAAAATACAAACATAATAACAAATTAATTTCACAAAAGATTAGCCTGAAGTAATAAAATGTTATTATAGAAAGGTAGGTATACAATTATGGTTGTATCAGAAAAGATTAATGAAAAAGAGAGATTAGAGGAAGGAGGAATAATAGAAAATAATACTAATAATGAAGTAGAAAGTAATGAAGATAAATGCTATTTAGGATTTTGTAAAACTCCAGAAGATGTTGAAAAAGCAATGAAAATAATTTCAGATACAGCTAAAAAATATTATTTTTCAAATTTAAACAAGTACAAAAATAATCAATTAGAACTAGAAGACTTAGAACAAATTATTCATTATCATTTAATGATAAAATATGTACATAAAAAAGAAAGTGACAAAAATGAAGAATTAATAAAGAGTTTTTCACATTTAAAAAGCGCTTGCACAACATCAATGAATTCAGTACTTAGAGGAATATCAATGAAGAAAGATATTAAAAAGAAGATAAAAGATGAAAATGGAGTGTTCGTTGAAAATAAATTAATAAGACAAATAACAGTATCAAGTTTAACAGAATTAGAATTTGATAATGAAGATGATAACTTTAATTCAAATAAAAATAGTATAATGTTCTCAGATAATGGGGAAAATGAAAGATCAACATACGCGAAAATGCAATTAAAAATATTTTCAAATAGATTAAATGAAGAAAGTCCAATATATAACAAAATATTTAAAGTACAATCATTTTTAAATGATAATGTTAATCTATTATCTGAAAATGAGCAAAAAGAATTAATAACAAAATTTGAAGATCTGTTATCAGAGGTTAGATTTAATAAAAAAGATAATAAATATGAAGAAGTACCAATAAATAAAAAAGTTGATATAAATGAAATATTTAAAAGAATAATGTTTGAAAATACAATTTTTGAAAGTAATGAAATAGAGAAAGAAAGAATAAAGAATGAAGTAAACAAATATAATAAAGTTTACAATAAAGTATGTTTATCAATGAGATAGTTATTTTAAACATAAAATAAAGTTACTAGATTAATTTCTAGTAACTTTATTTTTGTTATTAATATAATATAATTTATTTAGTTAGTTCAGATATTTCATTTTTGATAATCGTAGAATCATTCGCATGTTTTGTAAACAATTTCTTTAATGAGATCAATGTGTCTATTGTTATATTTATTCTTATGTTGAAATATTCCATAGTGAATAAAATTAATATATCTTCAAAAGATATCTTACTATCCTTAAAAGATTTCTTTAATGTTTGTAATCTCATAAGTGGCTTAATTGGTATATCAAAACTATTTACACTATCTAATATTTTATCACCAACTATTGAACCTTCACCTATTCCAATTAATTCGATTGCGTCTCCAAAATTTGGTTCTTCTTTATCTTTTTCAATTTCAAAATTTATACCTGCATGTTTTAATACTAAAAATAGTTCATTTAACGATAAATTAGTAGTTGATAAGAACGTCCCATCAAATTTAAAGTCTTTGTATATTGCTTCTCCAAATTTAGTAGATAAGTTCATTTCATCTTCTAAATTAATTTTTGAAAATAATTCTGCTAATGTTCCAACTGATATTGATTTAGAACTATGAGTCCATAACATCTTATTTATATAAATACCAGATATTAAGAAATATTTAGAATTTAAATAGTCATGTTCTAATATAACTACGTCGTCATATAAATGATTTCCCTCTTCAGTGTTAACTCTTTTAGTAGTTATTATTACTTTTTCCTTATATAAATCTAAATCAAATGTCTCTTTTTTATCAATCTCTGGAATATTTTTTAATATTTCATCTAAATTTTTATATGATTCCTCTAATGATTTCATATCTACTTCTTTACTTTCCATTGATAATATCATATCACCTGCTGTAATAAAGAAATAATTATTAAAATCAAATCCAGAGTCTTGCATAGCTTTTCCAATAAATTCTTGCCAATATTCTTGGCTTGCATCAAATATTGCTTTTGATTGGTTATATTTGATGTCTAATTTTTTATAAAGTTTTACAAAGCTTTCTCTATTTAAGTTAAAATATTCATAATTTTGACTAGTTTCATCAACCTTTGCTTTAATTAATTTTGGTTCTACCAGTGTTACATCGTGTAATTCTTTAAACATTAATCTAATCATAACATTACTCCTTTTTATTTTATTTTAATATTATAATGCATATAAATAACAAAAGCTACTAATTTAAATAGTAACTTTTGTTATATCTTTAGTTATTTTATTCTTCATCAAATAGATCTTCTGATGGTTCATTACCAGGTTCTGAACCTGAATCATTACTTGAAGTATCATCTGTATCAAGATATGTGTCTTGTTCTATTAAATCTGCTATTTCTTGTTTATTTAACATATCTATTGTAAACTTTTTAATAATATCTTTTTTAGTTTTAGGATCTAACAGATCGTCTCCAAGTAAATCAACATATTGCTTAATAGAGTCAATTTTATTTTTAAATGCTTCATCTCTATCTTTATCTTGAGTAGTAGATGGAGAAGTCATTTTGATTTTGAATTTTCTTACATATTTATTTAATAACTCATTGTCGTTATTATTTTTTAATTTATTTATAATGATAATATTTATTAATGTTTCTATTCCTGATGTATATGCTGTTTGAATTCTTTTTATGTATCTTGCAAATACACTATCTTGCATTGATAATGTTCCACCATTAGATAATCCTGTACCGTCCATATTAGCACCTAATACTGCTTTAGGAACTCTAACTTTACCATAAAAATCATTTTCAAATGGTTCCATATCTGCTATAGCTGATACATTTAAGTTTTCACCTAAGTCAGACATAGTGACTCCACCTTTACCATCTGTAGTAGTTGAATATATAATATTATCAGCTGGGCCAGGAGCTGCTTGAGATTTAAAAGAACCTGCAATTTTGTCCATCATATTCTTTTGTTCTATCTTATCTTTCAATCTCTTTAACATTAAAGATTTTTCATTTTTAGGTAAATCTCCGGTTTCAATTTGTAATATTCTAACTCTAGATGATCTATTTATTCTATTTAATAATAAAGAATCTTTCATAAGTTTTAAGTTTTGATATGCTTTATATACATCTTCTAATATAGATCTACCTTTTTTGATTTTTAATTCTAAATTATCTCCATTTTTATCTGTTAATAATATTGTTTCAGGGTATCTATTTTTTGAATCTTTTAAGCATATATGAACATATTTAGTTGGCTCTAATATCATTATTTTATCTTTATCTTTACTTAATCTTTGTAAATACTTATTTAAACCTAATTTCATTTCATCTTCAGGTATTTTTATAAATCCCTCTGTTTTTCCTCTATATGTTATATCATAAAGATTAGCTGGATTATCAACTTGCTCTATATAATCTTCTTTCATTAAAGAATCTGGTCTATTTTGTACTTTAAGATTAGCGCTACCTTTATAAGGTTCAGTAAGAATATCACTTTTATGAATATCACTTATATTTAAGTTATCAAATAATTCTAAGTATAAATCACCTAAATATACTAATTGATAAATGTGATCCCAACAATTATCTTCTATCTTTAAAGTCTCTAGTAAATCATTTACATATTTTGAAACTTCATTATCTTCAGATTCTGCCCATATTATTTTTCCATCTTCATTATATTGACATGCTTCATCTGCATAAATCTCAATAACTGTTGAAACAACAGAGTCTTCCATCATTTGGTCAAATGTTTCATACAAATTTTCTCTATCTCTAGATAATGTTCTAAATGCTTCTATTTCAGATAAAGTTAATGTGCTGCTTACTCCAACATTATTATTAAGATAATCTATTAATGTTTCACCATTTTTTGCTACTGGAATTTTATCTTGAACGTCTAGTCTTGGTAACGTTCTAATTCTTGAAACATTTTCCATTAATTTATTTAGCATAAATGGTTTATCTTGTTGAATATCTTCATTTTTTATTTGTTGTACTTTCTTTTCTTTAGGCACCAGTTCTACCTCCTTACTTATTTATATTAGTCTATTTAATTCTTGTAATTTTTATTATATTTTTATAAATTTTTATATACTATTAGGATTTGAATTAACCCACAAAATATAAGATCCATCTGTAGGCGTTGGTGGCTGAGTAGTAGAGACTATTAAATTACCACTGTACCACATAGTATCTCCATGATTTATTACATTTTGTAATTCTTGACTTAATTTATTTCTAGTTACTTGTTTATCTCCTATTTTATCAGTAGTGATAGCTCCATTGTTTATTTTAGAAGTAATTACTGCGTTATTTGCTATTGCTGCAGAATCAACTCCACCATCTTTTATAGTCATTTTATTTGCAAATGTAGTTGTTAATTTAACATTATCTGGTTCTATATTATCTGTATCTACAATTAATCCTTTTGTCCATCCAGTTCCATCTCTATAAATATATGAGCAAACATTTCCATCCCAAGCAACTGTTTTAGAAAAATCTGAAGACCAGTTAGTTGCAGTAAATGCTGTTTTTACTTTATATAATGCTTCTCCATATTCAATTATATCTGAAACTTTATAATTATTTCCTTGTTTGTATTGAAGAACTGGATCATCATAATGTAACACATAAGCCCAATCATTATTACTTAATTGATGACCAGTAGGTATACCATTTATTTTATTAGCATTTAAAGTAGTTACTGTGTTTGAGTAACCAACATAAATACCAGCTTCACTAGTTATCATTGCTTGAACATCATTTATAGTTGCTATTTCATCATTTGGAGTATATTTATCATTATTTTTTGCTTTAGTATAATATTTTCTTATTGTTCCAACACCTGGTGCTCCACCATCCCATGCTAATATTATTCTTTCTCCAATTTTAGTTCCTCCAGTAATTACGAAATTAGATGCTCCACCTAATACTGAATAAGACTCCCAAATTATTGGAGATGTTGGATCTACGTTTGGTCCATCGTACGTTAATATATTAGTATTAGAATCCCAGAAATAATGACCGCCACCATTTTCTTTAGATTGCCACATTTCCCATGAATCATCTGGATAAACTTGTTTTCTTGGTTCATTTGCCTGTAAAGTTTTTACTTTTACATCTAACATACCAGCAGTGTATTCTGTAACAAAACCAGATGCACCTGCTGTGTCATATACCATGTCACCAATATCTAAAACCGCTGTATTATCATTTTCCATATTAACTAACTTAGAAACCAAAATACTCTTTTCAGTACCAGCTATATCTGATAAAAATGTTGTTGTATCTGTTATATGCCAAGTAGTTGGTCTAGTTTTTAATCTTTTATATTTACCATTAATGTACACATAAAAAGAATTTTCATCTTTTACATAATATGTTGTAGCTTCTGAGCCAACAGTTGGTAAAGAAGAAAATGTATCTAATTGTACTAATGAACCAGCTTTATAATTAATTTTACCAATCATATTAAACCTCCTTTGTATCAGTATATGTCATTGTTATATTTATATTTTCAGTTGGCTTAGCAATTGAAACTATTTTAAATCCATAATTAAAACTTTCAGTGTGAGATACTTCTAATTTCTTTTGATTGTTTATATCTAGATTTCCTTCTACTAACGTATTTTCGTCTACAAACCATCTATAAAATGTTTGTGAATAAGAATCTCCATCTTTTTTCCAATTACCACTTGTTAAAGATAATGTTTCTGTACTTATTCTTTCTCTATTTGTTAATTTACTATCATTATATATTTCTGTCCATTCACTAAATCCAACTTGTGAGATAATTATAGTTGAATTATTTATCAAAGATGGATTTAACTGAACTCCTGTGTTTTGATATCTAAATACTAATCTTAAAAATTTAGTATCTGAATCTGTAATTATTGGGGTCATACTATTAGTATTCATATATGAACTTTTAGATGAACAACCATCTTTAGTTAATCTAGCAACTGAGCATTGAACTACACCAGTTAAACCAAAGAATTTAAATCTATATGATGAATTTTTATTTGCTTTTATTACTGTTGTTTGCCTAACTTCAAGATTATTGTCTAAATTTCTTCCATTATTGTCTAATCCACCTTGTTCAAATTCATCTTTTAATTCCCAAGTTTTATTTAAATATCTTACATATTTTCTTCCAGTACCAACATTAGTCAATATTTGCTCTAAGAAGTTATCATCTGAATTAACTCCTGCGCCTCTACCAGAAGATGAATTTACTTCTAGTGTATATTCCATTCCATTATCAGTTACATATTCTCTCTCTTCTTCTGGAAAATTGTCAAAGTTTGTTATATTATTGATAAAAGAATATTTTCCATCGTATTGATATTTAGTATCATTTAAATCCACATTTGAATCCATTATTACATTAAATGAACTTGTATCTGATGACTCTCCTGTTACTCTAACTAATCCATAACCATTTACTTCATAATTAGCTCTCATTTCAGCATTTATTACTATCCATTTGCTAGTAAATCTGATTAGTTGATATATGTTATCTTTTACAAAACCAATAGGTCTTTTCTTTACTGTATTATCTAAGTTAAGATCTATGATTTCATATGCACCATCGTTACCAATTTTTAATGACACTGATTCTGTTTCTGATGTTTCACTAAATCTTACTGATATAACTAATCCTTCTTTAATTAATGGAACTAATGATTCATCATTTATAACATATTCTTCAAGACTATTTGTTTTTCTAACTCTGTTTGCTAAATAAACTTTTTCATTCATTAATTCAACTATTTCACCTTTAGTTAGCAATTTATCATTATCATCTAAATCTTTCTCAGATAACGGTCTAAGTTTATCTTTTCTTAAATGTATTTCAATATCTCCATTTTCTCTAACCACTGTATATAAACCAGCATTATTTGTTGGATTTCCAATTTCTTCTCCAGTTAATTCATTTAGTATAGGTGCATTATCTAAATTGTCATGATGAGTAGCAAACGTCGTTTTAGAATTCAAATCTGGATTTTCAGATTGCAACAATAAACCTTTTGACTCTTCAGTATTTTCTATATGTGTTTTACCTTTTTTACCATCGTCTATATCTTTTAATAAATACCAGCCTTCTATTAACGGAGTTGCATCTAAATTACCTTGATGCCATACTAAATATCTATGATCTGGGTGTAAATCTTTATATTTGTTTTCATCTACGTGCCAGTGATCGCTATCATATATTACATACATTTCTCCATTTATATTTTCAAATTGACAATAATGTTGCCCTAGACCATCAATATCTTGCTCTCCTATCGTAGTTGGATTAAGATATAATGCACCAGTGTTTTCCATATTACCATTTGGTAATACTTTAATTCCACCACCTAAAAAGGAAGCAATTACTAAATTGTCATTAGTCTCATCTATGTAAAGCTTTGCTTTAATAATTCTATTTACGTCTCTAATAACAACGGAACCGTCTCCTAAAATACCGTTTCCTTTAACATCACTTGTCATATCTCCAACATCATAGATTTCGCCATCTATATATTGAAACGCACTTGGATAGTCTGGATTACCTTTTAAAACTTCCCAACGATTATTCCAGATATATAAAACACTTGACTCCCATACGTAATACAATTTACCATATATTTTTTGGAAACTATCATACAATCTTTGCTTTTCAGTAGGTATTTGCACAGCATCAACTAAAGTTCTTACTGTACTAGATTCATCTCTATATAATTTTCTACCATCTGTAGTTGCATAATAATTACCAGGAGTTTTAGCTGTTCTTAGTAGGTCATATTCTGTCAATCTAATAACTTTATCAGTTGTATCAGCCATTTATTATACCTCCTTAATTTAATTAATATTAGTTTATTGATTTTATAATTTCAGCATAAAAATAAAGTGCTTTTATTCAAGCACTCTATTATAAAAAATTTTATATTTTATTATACTTCTTCTATTTTATCATCTTTGAATTCAAGTTCTTCTGAATCTGAATTACTAGCATTTTGATTAGCTTGTATTTCTTTTTGTCTTTGTGCTTTATTTGCTTTAGCTTTCGCTTGACCAGCTTTACCGAGTTTTCTTGCGATATCTGCTGGGAATTCAGCTTCTTGATAATTTAAAGCATCTCTAACTTCTTGTATATCTAACATATTTAGCCAATCATTTACTTTTGTTGCTACTTTATTTACCCAGTTTTTATTAGATAAAATAGCTGTTAGATGTTTGCAAAAGGAACCAATATTATCATCTGGATTTCTTATATCTGCAGGTCTCATTTCTTTTTTACCATATTTATATGTATTTTTAGTTGAAACGTAAGAATAGCGATACTTAAA
>CAPQQE010000003.1:14339-29897 GCA_948687865.1 uncultured Bacilli bacterium | reverse complement strand
AATAATTATAGTATTATTGATATTTATAACGATGCTGGTCATTCTGGTAAAGATTTATTAAGACCAGAAATGCAAAGATTACTAAAAGATATTAAAGCAAAGAAAATAGATAAATTAATTGCGATTAAAGTAGATAGATTAACAAGAAATAATTATGATGGTTTTTGGCTACTTAATTACTGTGAAGAACACGATGTTAAAATAGAATTAACACTAGAACCTTATGATGTATCAACCGCTAATGGTGAAATGATATTTGGTATGAATTTAGTATTTGGACAAACATAAATCAAGAAATAGGGATGATTTCGGGTTATAATTTTTTAGTTGGTTAGGTATGGTTTGAACTATTTTATAGCAATTCTTTTTTACCTATTTTATATATACTATATTTGTGATAAAATATTTAGTAGAAAGTTAATTAAGAATGGAGTGATAAAATATTTATAATTCATAGTGTTGTTAAAGAAGAGTTTGAAAATGATATAAAGACAGGTTTTTATGGGCAAAATAGTATAAATAAATTTGGATTTATTCATTGTAGTGAGTTAGATACTTATTATCTAGTTGCACCAAATTTTAAAAATGATGAAATAGAAAGATTATTATTATTAATTGATACTGATAAAGTAGATAAAGAAATAAAATGGGAAGATGCTCAAGGAGTTGAATTTCCACATATTTATGGATTATTAAATGAATCTGCAATAGTTGGGGTTTATCCTCATTTGTGGAGTAGTAATAAAATTTGGATTCCAAATGAAGAATTAAAACAATATGCTATAAAAGGTTTTAAAAGAAAAATATAAAGTTAGATAGTGTGAAAATTATGGTTAGATATTATTGTAGTGGTTTTGATATTGATAATGCATTTGGACATTGGTTAGGAGAAATGTTTAAATCTGAATTAAAAGATACAAAAAGTATAGTTTATATTCCAGGTAGCCCAGAAAAAATTGAAAAAGCACAAACAAAACATATTCCAGTATTTACGAATCATTTTAAAAATGTTGGAATTGAATTTGATAATGTTAATTTGATTACACCAAATTTAACCAATGATAAAGCTCGAGAAATGATTAAAAGTGCTAGTTTTGTAATGCTAATGGGTGGTGATCCATTTAAACAAAAAAGATGTGTGAAGAATTGGGCATTTTAGGAGAATTGAAAAAATATAATGACATTATGTTAGGATTTAGTGCTGGTGCTATACTTATGTCAAGATATATTATAATTACTCCATGTAGTGAAGAGTATCCAGACTTTCATATTGAAGATGGGTTAAACTTTTATGGAATATCAATTTATCCACACAATAATACTTGTGAAGAAACTTATCCAGATGTGTTAGTTGTGGATGATGAAACATATCAAAAGGAAGATCTAATTCGAGTAGCAAAAGAATATGGAAATTTTTATTTATTACAAGATAATAATACTGATATTAGTATAATAAAATCTTTTGATGGTAACATTGAATTTTATACAGAGAATAATAGTAAGATTTGGGAAGTAAGTAATGATATTAATTTAATTTCTAAAAATCAATGTAAGAAAAGATAATGTGTTTTAAAAATATGAAATATAGATATATTGGAAAACAATAAAATTTAAGGAAATCTATTTCATAAATACTAAAAACATGATATATTATTATTAGCAACGGAAGATTATATGTATTTCGTTTATTGGAAAAGAGTTGTAGATAACTACGACACTCGCTCCATGTAAAATCAATGTACGCCGAAAGGTGTACTTTTTTTATTTTAAATCCCCGTATACAGCCTAAAGGCGAAGTGGTTCATTCATATATTTTTTATTCATAAATTCAATTATATCGTCAGCTAAATAATTTTATTTTTTTGATTACTAGGAATCCCAGATTTATTATTATCTAATGTCAATTTATAAGGTGCTTCAGATGCTGTAGTATAAATTCGAGTATCATTATATTTACTTTTACTAACAGATTGTTGGTGTTCATAATTTCTTATTTTTTTCTATTCGACTATTCATTTCTTTTGTATCACTATTGAATAAATGAGAAAATTCTCCAGTAGTTCTAATTGAAGATATAACTTCTCTACTAATTTTTTTATTCATAACAATTCTCCTTTCTATTAAATATCCTTCTTATTACCTATTTTAGAAATTAACTTTTTTAGTATCTGTATTTCTAAATATAATAGACTTAATCATATATAGTATCATTAAAAACCGTAATATTATATCCTAATTTTTTTGCTAATAAATACTGATTTTTTCCAATATTTAATTCTCTAACATTTTTAAGATTAAGACTGCGAATGAAATCACGAAGTTCTTCCTTTACTTTTATTGCTTCACTTTCATCTGTACTTAATCTTTCTATTTCTATAAGACATCCTATATTTTCTACTTCTTCCAATATAATTTCATAATCCTTGTAGTGATAAATTGTTCTTTTATTGTGAACTGTGATAAGCGGTTCTAAACCTAACATTGAAATAATTTTTTCCATAACTTTATAATCTTTTACTTCTGTTTCATATTCATCAGAGTAAGTCCATAATTTACCTTCAAAATGCTGTTTTTTATAAGTTATGAAACATGCATCTTTATTTCTGCGAATTCGAAAAGTTTCATTTAAACGTAAATCATCTTCTGGTTTTAAATTATCTCTAAGAGGATCTACATAATATGTATCATATATTTCTTTTTCTCCAATAAAATCAAATTGAGATAAAATTTTTAATACTTCCTCTTTTGTGTTATCAAAAGCAATTGATATTTCCATTTCTTTCATATATTTTCTCCTTTTTATAATTGTTAATTATATATAATTGATTTTTATTAACTCTTAATTATGGAATATCTTCCATAATTAAATTTATTCAATTAACTCAAAATTCTTCTTTTCTTCTTCAACAGCACTTATTAATTCTTGTTCTGTTGGCATATGTAATTTATATTCTGATGAAAATATTGTTTTATTATCTTCTGGTAAAGTATATTTTACAACAGTTTCATTTTTGTTTGTTGAGAGTAGTATTCCAACAGTTTTATTTTCATCTTTTTGTTTAATTTCTCTATCGTAATAATTAACATACATTTGCATTTGGCCAATATCCCCATGTGTTACTTTTCCTATTTTTAAATCAATTATAACAAAGCATCTTAAAAGTCTATTATAAAAAACTAAGTCTGGATAAAAATGGTCTTCTTCTAGAGTTAATCTTACTTGATTTCCAACATAACTAAAACCTTTACCAAGTTCCAATAAAAATTCTTTTAAATGCTCTATAATATTCTTTTCTAAATCACTTTCTAAATAACTTGTATTTTCTTTTATATCTAAAAACTCTAATACAAATGGATCCTTTACTAAATCCTTACTCGTTTTTAATATTTGTCCTTTTTCAGATAATTCTAATACTTTTTCATTATCCGCAGATAAAGTTAATCTTTCATATAGTAAGGAGTCTCTTTGCCTTTGAAGTTCCCTAACACTCCAATTAGAATTTATACATTCTTTTAAATAAAAATTCCTTTTTGATTCTTCTTCAATTTTAATTAATTCCAAATAATGCGACCAACTTAATTTGGCAGACACTGTCTTCCAAATTGGGTACATTAAATAAAATTTCCTCATAGTTCTTAGATTTCTTGAAGAAAATCCTTTACCAAATTCATCAGTTAATTTTTGAGATAATTTTTCAAGAACGGCATCACCATAACTTGCTCTTTCATCCCCTTGTTGTATTTCCATAATTGCTTTACCTATATTCCAATATAAATTAAGCATCTCGGTATTTACTGTTTGATATACCTTATTTCTACTATTTATAACTAATTCTTTTATATCATCAAAAATGTTATTTATTTCATTATCATTGTTTACTAATTCATTACTCATCAGTTTCCTCCAATATTTAATCAATTTTTAAGACTTCTTATGTCTAAATTATACTATATAATCTTAAAAATTAATATACTCTTATCAAAAGAAATTTAAATTTAAACTGCACAGAAAAATTATTTTTCATTTTTATACAATATAGTAAAAATTTGCAAGAACTCCTTGCAAACTCAAAATCCAACATGATCTCTAACAAATCTATCATAAACCCATTCTGGGGCAATATTTAATATTTCAATTATTGCCTCTTGTAATTCAGATTTAGACATAGTTTTAATATATTTCATAACCTTATCATATAGATTACTTTCATATTCCTCATATGCTTTTTGTGCTGTTTCAACTTCTTTTAAAAACTCATCTACTTCACTAGGAAAGATAGTAAAATAAAGTGCAACTATATGTTTACAAATTATTCTTCTATCCTTTGCATGAGGACAATCACATTTAGATTTTCTAGGATGATTTATATCTAAAAATACATTATAATTATCATTATTACTTCCTTTTGCCGTTCCAACATACGTAAATTCATCATTTTTTTTATAAGAAGTAATCTTTTTATCTTTATAATAATCTAATCCTCTCCATACAGAATTTCCACTTGCTATATTTATAATTTTCATAATTCTAATCTCCCTAACCTTATATCTGCAACATTATGTTACAAAAATTAATTTAGTAACATATATCATAGTCATTAAATTCATATAGTAATTATATAAAAAGATTTACAATTATACAATACCAACACTATCAAAATATTGTAATAAGATTCCTGTCGCTTTCCTAGTAAATTTCCTAATAAAATTTATAGCAAAGATATTGCACTAATAACTACATCAATATAAAATATAAATATGTTTTAAAAAGCATAGTAATATATATTCATTTATAGTATAATTTTATTTAGAAGTATCTAAATTGGAGGCTGTATGAATGATAAAGATATACTAGATAAAGTTGATAAACTAATAACTATGTATAATAATGGAGAACTTGGTGGTGAAGTAATGCCAGAAGATGCAAATCCTAATTTTGAAAAATCTTCTTTAGAAAATTATTTATATTTTACTTTACCAATGGCATTAAATTATCAAAGAAATTCTTATACTCTTTGGGAAAGTGCTTTAAAAACATATAACGATAAAGAAACTAAATTTGTATTTAATCCTAAAATGTGTTTAGAAAAAACTTTTGAAGAAGTTCAATATGCTTTAACTAAGTATAAAGTTGCACTTCAAAAGCAAAAACAAACTGAGATATGGTTATCTCTTTGTAATACACTTGTAGAACTATTTGATGGAGACATTAGAAAACTATTTGATACTTTAAATAATGATGTAGATAAAATTAGAAATTATATTCAAAAAGAAAATAAAAAGAAATTTCCATATTTATCAGGAACTAAGATATGTAATTATTGGTTGTATGTAATTTGGGAATATACTGATAGAAAATATACGAATATTGAAAACTTAACTGTTGCTCCAGACACACATGTAGTAAAGGCAACACATAAATTAGGATTAATAACTGATGATGAATTTAATTCAAATAATGTTCAACAAATTGTTATAGATAAATGGCAAGATTTATTCAAAAATACAAAATATAAACCAATTGATATTCATACACCACTTTGGTTATGGAGTAGAAATGGTTTTAAGGAGGTAAGGTAATGAAAATTTTAATAGGCACAAAAAATCCAGGAAAAATAGAAGGAGCCAAAGAAGCACTTAAAAATTATTTTGATGATTTTGACATTCAAGGTATTGGAGTTTCATCAGATGTTAGTGAGCAACCAATAAATAATGAAATATATGAAGGTGCTAGAAATCGCGTTGATAATTTAATGAAATACGCTTTAGAAAACAAAATAGATGCTGAATATTTTTTAGGGATAGAATCCGGAATAACTAATTTATTAGGTAAATGGGTTATTATTAATATTGCTGTTATTAAAGACAAAAATGGCTATGAAAGTTGGGGAACAAGTGCAGCCTTTCCTGTACCTGATAAATATGTTAATGAAATAATATCAACAGGCTTAGGACAAGTTATGGATAAAATATTTGAGCAAAATGATTTAAGAAGTGGTAAAGGTGGTATTAATTTTGTTACTAATGAGGTAATAAATAGAATAGATTTAACTAAAGAAGCATTTATAATGGCACTTACTCAGCATACAAACGAGATTTGGAATGATAAATAATACCCTACTAAAATCTTCTTAGAACAATTTAAAAGTTTAATTTTGATTATACTTAACCTCTTTATAAATAGTCATATGAATTTTACCAAAGATTTTCATATGTATAATGCTATAAAAATATTTTAAACGTCTTTATATAATAAAAAGATGATATTAAGAAATATATTAATGCTCTTTATCATCTTTTATTTTTTTTACAAATTTCATAATTTTTGGAAAACAACTAACTTGATAATCAGGACAATCAAAACAATAGGAATATGAGTCAATAGGAACTTCATCCTTACTAATAACCATAAATCCATTTTTTTCAAATAATATAGGATTTTTTGCATTTAAAATTATATTATTATCACCCATTGACTTCAGTTTATTAATTGTAAAGTTTAAAAGTTCTGTGCCTATATGTCGTCTTTCATATTGCTTACTGACAGCAATTGCTTCAATTATAAAAGTACCATTGACTTCACTACATGTTACAGCTGCAATAAGATTACCTTTTTCTTCAATAATATATGAAATGATTGGTGGATTTTCAAATTCTTCAGATATCTCTATTCCACGAGATAAATAAAAAGAAATTAAATTATTGTGATTTTTATATTCTATTATATTTATCAACTTTTTCCTCCTACTAATTAACTATGTAGATTAATATATTCATTTAACAATTTTTTTGCGTTGCCACCACATCCACCAAATGGGTATAGTTCAATATGTTTTTGCATCTCAATTACATCTGACATTTTTTCCTGTCTATATTCTAAAATCTTATTAACAATTTTATCATAATTCATACTTTGAATATTGCCAATAATTTCTAGTTGAGGTTCATCTAGCCAAAACCAAGGACAAGATAATCCTGTTCTTTTATCTAATATAATATTATTTGTGTTGGTTACATGAATACCTGATATAGTAGCAGGACAAAGTGGCATTTCATAATCAACACCATAAGTATGAGATAAATAATTTCTAAACTTAACTAAATCTTCTTCTTTTACTTCTAAATCCTTAAAAATCTTTGAGCAACTACCAGCATCTTCTAATTGACCAATCAAAGGAAAAATACCATTTTCCATACAATAATTTATTATAGATGGTAACTCATTATAATTTACACTTGTTGGAACTATTGATGCACCTAGATTAGTTACCCCATTTTCAACATGTGTAACTTCTTTCAATGATTGATAGTTTCTCAATATAATATCGCCTCTATCTTGACCATATAAATAAGCCATTTTTTCTTTATCAAAAGTATCTAATTTGAATAAAACATGTAATGTTCCGTCATTAATATAGTCTAATAATTCTTTATCAACATTTAACATATTACTAAACATTGATAATCCTATATTTTTCGCCTTACACCATTGCAAGATTTGTTTTAAATGATTTAAATTTGCAGGTGCTGTTGGCTCTCCAAGACCACAAACATATACCCATCTTATATCCCCATCATTCATTAATTTTTCAATTGCTGAAAGATCTACTGAACAAGGTAATCCATATTTTGGAGTATCACAATAAATACAATTTAAATTACAAGCACCACCTAATTGAATATCTAAAACGGGTAATTTCTTATTAGATTGATTCACTAATAATTTTACTTCTTCTCGTTCCCAAGGTTTATATTGTATCATTTTCATATAAAATTCCTACCTTTTTCTATTAACATTATAATTTATTATTTAATTATAAATGCTTTGACTGTTCTTGTGAAATGTTATTATTCATTATAGGTCCATAAGTATTAATATAATTCAAAAAGTTTGTTAACATGTTTTCTACTTCTGAGATGTATGGCTGTAACTTCTTATCACAATCATAGGATAATTTTACATTTGGAATTGATATTTTTTCCCCACTTTTTAATGTTGCTTCTAAATACTCTTGTACTATTTGAGTACCTCCAAGACCGTCTAATTTTTTACTAACAATATCTTTCTTAAATACTGTTACATAACACCCTGCACTAGCATCTACTCTTTTTACAACTAAGTTTCTTGATTCTATTGAATCTAATGACCAGTTTATAAAATTTTGCATATTATTCCTCCTTTTGTTGTTTCATATTCTAGCATATTTTATCTTTATTGTCAAAAATTAATATGCTTGTGAATTTAATTATACGTTGTTGATTTTACTAAATATTTATTATATAATACATTTGAATTATTTGAAGTATATTCGAATCATTATAACAACTTAGTATTAGAAGAAATTATTAGTGATAATATTAATGAGATGGTTTATAAATTATAAAGGAGGAATAATAAATGAATGAAACTTTCAAATTTTTAAAATAGAATACGCAAGTAAATTTTGTATCCACAATTAATGATGGGAAACCAAGTTGTAGACCATTTGGAGATCCAGTATTGTTTGATAACAAAATTTATGTTCTTACAAATAAACGTAAAAATGTATCAAAACAATTAGAAAAGGATAATCATGTTTGTATAATTGCCTACGATGAACAAGACTGGATTAGAATTAATTGTGAATTAATTGATGATAGTAATAATGTAGCAGCAAAACAAGCAATAATTGATGAATTTGATTGGGCCATTGAAGCAGGATACACTCTTGATAATCCTGAATTTCAAATTTTATATATGGCAAATGCTGATTCAACAATTTATGATGAAGATGGTGAAGTAAAAGTACAATATAAATTTTAGTAAATAAAATCAGTATTATTATTTTCATTATTTTAAAATTACTTAATATTATAAACAATAAATAGTATGTGAAACATTATAAAAATAAACGAATATAATACCTTATGAAAGAAGGTATTATATGTTAAAAAATGCATATCTATTTTTGTTTTTTTATTTGATTACTACAATTATATTTAATGAAAGTTACAAGGTAATATCACAGCGTATGAAAAATGCAGGATCCTTAACAATATTAGTAGAACTAATCGCAGGAGTTTTTAGTTTATTATGGATTCCTTTTTTTGAAATAAAATTTCCTACAGATTTTAAAATATATATATTCTTAAGTTTAGCAATTATTTTTTATACTATTCAAAATAGACTTGCCACAACTGCTAGAAGTGGAATGGAAGCATCATCTTATAGTATAATAAAGCAGTTATCTAATGTTTTTATTATAGTTATGGGTTTTATTTTTTTAAAGGAGGAATTAACCCCTCAAAAAGTAATAGGTTCTATTCTTTTAATAGGAAGTAATGCCCTAATTTTTTATGAAAAAGGAACATGGAAAAATAACCATTATCTCTTATTAGGAATTTTAGCAAATTTATGTATGGGAATTGCGCTATTTTTAGATGTTAATACCTCAAATTCATTCAACCTTGCTTTTTATGTTTCAATTACTCTACTATTTCCAGCATTTTTAGGTTTTACTTTAGAAAGAATAAAGATAAAAGATATTTTAACGGAATGGAAAATTAACTCAAAAGGATTTATTTTATTAACTAGTACTACTTGGTCTTTGATGATGATTACTAAACTTAGATCTTACCAGTTAGGAGAAGTAACTTTGATTGCTCCTTTATGTAGTCTTACTGTTATCTTAAATGTCTTATTTGCTTTTATCTTTCTTAAAAATAAGAAAAATATATTAAAAAAGATAATCGCAAGCATTATAATAATTTTTGGTGTTTTCTTAATAAAACAATAATATGATAAATATAATTATTTTATCTTATGATATAATTAGTATGTAATGTTAATAATGGAGGAATTAGATGAAGAATAAAAAAATAACAAGAAAAATTACTCAAGGTATGTATGTATTAACAACAAAAAATGGTGGATGTATAGTAGATGCGGTATCCCAAATAAGTGCTGGAGATAATCCGTTGATATCAGTATCCGTTATGAAAGATAATTATACTAATAAACTATTAAAAGAAAATAATTTATTTGCTCTTTCAGTAATTGGCACTGATATTAATCCTAATATTATTGAAGTATTTGGTATGAATTCAATGAGAGATATTAATAAATTTGAAAATATTGATACATCTATAGTAGAAGGTATTAATGTTATTAATGACTCACTAGGTTATATGCTATGTGAAATTGTTGACTCTATTGATAATGATACTCATACTTTATTTATAGGTAAATTAATCCAGGCCGATGTATTTAAAGATAATGATGCGATGAGTTATAGTTACTATCAAGAACATAAAGAAGATTTAATAAAAGTTAAAACTGAAAAAGGTAATACTGCTTGGATTTGCACTATATGTGGTTATGTTTATTATGGAGAAGAAATTGATGATAATTATAAATGTCCTTTATGTGGAGTTGATAAAAATTATTTTAAGAAAAAAATAGATTAAGGGAGTGATATGTATGTTAGAAAATAAAGTGGCAATTATTACTGGTGGAACAAGAGGTATTGGTCTTGAAATAGTAAAAATTTTTAAGGAAAATAAGGCTAATGTCATATTATTTGGTTCAAGGGAAGAAACAGTAAATAAAACTATAGAAGATTTAAAAAATGAAGGTATAAGTGTAGAAGGATATTCACCTAATTTAAATGAACTAGAAGATGTTATTAGAAATATTTATAATAAATATAAACATATTGATATATTAGTAAATAATGCTGGTATATCTGCTAACAAAAAGATTGAAGATACCTCATCAGATGATTTCAAAAATATAATGGATATAAATGTAAATGCAATATTTAATATGTCTAAAGTAGTTGTACCCTATATGAAAGATAATAACTTTGGTGTTATACTAAATACTAGTTCTATGGTTAGTATTTATGGACAACCATCAGGTGTAGGATATCCTGCGAGCAAATTTGCTGTTAATGGTCTTACAAAATCATTAGCAAGAGAACTTGCCCCATTTAATATAAGAGTAAATGCTGTAGCACCTGGCATAATAAGAACAGATATGGTTAAAAATCTTCCTAAAGAAATGATAGAACCTCTAATTAAAACAATCCCTCTTGGAAGAATTGGAGAACCTAAAGATATTGCAAATGCATTTTTGTTTTTAGCAAGTGATATGGCAAGTTATATCACAGGAGAAATATTATCAGTTGATGGTGCTGCAAGAAGTTAAAAAAAGATATCAGAAAATTCTGATATTTTTTTATCCCATTACCTCACCACCATTATTATGTATAACTTGACCAGTAACATAACTTGAATCATCTGATGCTAAGAATACAAATGTTGGAGCAAGTTCATACGGCATGGCACCTCTTGCCATAGCGGCATTAGATCCAAGTGATGGTATTTTTTCTTTAACCCAGCATGCAGGTTGCAAAGGGGTCCAAAAAAATCCTGGAGCAATTGCATTTACTCTGATATTTTTAAGTGCTAAATTTCTTGCCAGTGACCTTGTAAATCCAACAATAGCACCCTTAGTAGTTACATAATCAATTAACTGTGGATCTCCATAAAAGGTTGTAATTGAAGATAAATTAATAATAGAGTCTCCAGATTTTAAATATGGTAAAACTTCCTTAGTTAAATAAAACATTCCATAAATATTAACTTTCATTGTTCTATCAAATTGTTCATCACTAATGCTATTTAACTCATCTTGCTGATATTGAACTCCTGCATTATTTACTAATATATCAATCTTACCAAAATTTTTTAAAGTTGTATCAACTATATTTTTACAAAAGTTTTTATCAGATATATCTCCTGAAATTAATATGCACTTCCCACCTAAACTTTCAATATAATCTTTTGTTTCATTAGCATCTATATGCTCGTTATAATATGGTATTACAACCTTTGCGCCTTCTTTTACAAAAGCAATCGCAGCCGCTCTTCCAAGCCCACTATCACCACCAGTAATAATTGCTACTTTATCCTTTAATTTACCAGAACCTTTATATTTTGGATTATCAAATATTGGCCTTGGACTCATTAAATATTCTAACCCTGGTTGCTCACTTTGAGACTGCTCCTTAGCCATTATTTTATATTTGGTACTTTCGATACCATATTCATCATAATAATTATAGAATTTATTTCCAAACTTATAATCATAATTCATATATTATAAACCTCCTATTTATAATATATGATATATTTAAGTTAATTATTTTCTAACATTGATAATGCTACTTTACCTTTATCTAAAAATATATCTTCAACATAACAAGTTACAATATCACCAACACTTAATACTTCTGATGGATGTTTTATATAAGTATCTGTTATTTTTGATATATGAACAAGTCCATCATTTTTTATTCCTATATCAATAAATGCTCCAAAGTCTACTACATTTCTTACAGTACCTTGTAATTTCATACCCTTTTTTAAATCCTCTATTTTTAATACATCACTTTTTAGTATAGGTTTATCAAATTCATCACGTGGATCTCTATTTGGTTTTTTTAATGAATCAATTATATCCTCTAATGTATACATATCTATATTAAGTTTATCTGAATAATCTTTAGCATCTATATTTTCTAGTTTTTCTACTAATTCTTCTTTTCCTAAGTCATCTATATTAAAACCAAGTTCATTAAGAAGTATAAGAGTCTTATCGTAACTTTCTGGATGAATACTTGTTTTATCAAGTGGATTTATACCATCTTGAATTCTAATAAATCCTACTGCTTGTTCATATACCTTATCACTTAATATTTTATTTTTCTTTAATTCTTCTCTTGAATTAAATCTTCCATTTTTATTTCTAAAGTTTATAATTTTATCAATAGATGTTTTTGTTAAACCTGAAATGTATTTAAGTATTGAAGGTGATGCGGTATTTATATTTACACCTACATTATTAACTGCTTTACTAACCACAAAGTCTAAAGATTCATTTAATCTTTTTTCTTTAACATCATGTTGATATTGCCCTACTCCTATAGATTTAGAATCAATCTTAACAAGTTCACTAAGTGGATCTTGAAGTCTTCTTGCAATTGATATTGCACTTCTCTCTTCTACATGTAAGTTAGGAAATTCTTCTATTGCAAGTTTACTAGCAGAATAAACACTAGCTCCTGCTTCATTTACTATTATATAACTAACTTTTCTATTTGCATCTTTAATAGTATCCGCTATAAATGTTTCACTTTCTCTTGATGCTGTTCCATTTCCTATAGCAATTATATCAATATTATATTTATCTATTAACTCAAGTGCTACTTTTTTACTTTTATCATATTCATTTTTAGGTTCATGTGGATATATTACTTTAATATCAATCATTTGCCCTGTATTATCTACAACTGCAAGTTTACAACCCGTTCTATATGCTGGATCAAGACCTAATACCATTTTGTCTTTCATAGGAGGAGTAAGTAAGTATTTTTCTAAATTCTTAGCAAATACATTTATAGCAGATTCTTCGCTCTTCTCTGTTAATTCTACTCTTATTTCTCTTTCAACACTAGGACCAATTAATCTTTTATATGAATCAGTAATAGCATCTATTACTATTTTTGCACACTCTGATTCATTGTTTTTAATGATTCTTTTTTCTAAAAAATTATATATATATTCTTTATTATAATCTAAAGATATGTTTAATACATTCTCTTTTTCTCCTCTATTTAGAGCAAGAACTCTATGAGATTTTATATATTTAACATCTTCACTGTAATCATAATACATCTCATATACTTTTTTCTCATCATTAGCATCTTTTTTTATTTTAGATTTTATTTTTGCATTATTATATATATTATTTCTTATCCATTTTCTATAGTAAGCATTATCACTTATATACTCTGCGATTATATATTTAGCTCCTTCAATAGCATCTTCTTTTGTCTTTACATTTTCATTTAAAAACTTTTCTACATTATAAAGTTCCTTTGGAAAACTAAGTATTATCTTAGCAAGGGGTTCAAGTCCATTTTTTATAGCATCAGTAGCCTTTGTTTTTTTCTTCTCTTTATATGGTCTATATAAATCTTCTACTTCCACTAACTTACTTGACTTCATTATAGATTCTCTTAACTCTTCTGTTAAAAGTCCTTTTTCATCTATTAATCTAATTACATCTTCTTTTCTTTTTAATAAATTAACTTGATATTCGTATACATCATTAATTTTTCTTATTTGTTCTTCATCTAAATTACCTGTGACTTCTTTTCTATATCTTGCAATAAACGGAATTGTGTTATCGTCCATAAGTAAATTTAATGTCTTTTCTACTTGACTAATATTTATATTTAGTTCAAACGCAATTTGTTTTATTATTTCTCTATTCACTTTGTACCCTCCTAGTATAATTATAACAATAAAAAAAAGAAAAGACAATTTTATATGTTTTTACATCCTAGGTCTATAATTATCTTCTCTTTGTAATTGTGCTTTTTTTCTCTCAAGATCTTCTTTACTTAGTTTTGTTAACTCAACAATGGCCTTAACTTTTCCATCTGATAGAGGTACTTTATAGAATTCCCCTATTTCCTAACTTGGATTATCTTTATATTCATCTAACACACTTTTTATTTTGTAATCTGCCGCTGCATCATTTTCACAAGTTCTTTCCATATCATATCTTTTTCCCATAGCAACCTCCTAATTATATAATAACATAAATTTTATTATGAAAATTATAATTATATATTTTTTTACCTTTTATTTACACCAAGTGTAACTGATTTATTTCCTAATTTATTATTTATATTATTAACTATTTTTTCTAGTTCATACTTTTCTTTTATTTCATTTTCCTTATCAAATATAGATAATTGAATACTTTTATTATCTGTAAAATCACATACTCTAAGACCTATTAATCTAACGGGTTCTTTATTCCAAAATTCATTTAGTAATTCTTTTGATTTTTCATATATATCATCTGCTAAATAGAAAGAATTTGTATACTTTTTTTGATGATTATTTGTTTTAAATTCAAAGTCTCTAATAGTTACAGTTAATGTCTTTGCATATATATCTCTTTTCTGTAATTCTTCTGATATATCTTTTGAAAAGGTATATAAATATGAGTTTATTTCATCTATAGAATCTGAATCATCTATAAGTGTTCTTGAAAATCCTATTCCTTTTCTATCTTCATATGCATTTTCTACTTTACTATCATCTATACCATTTGCATATTCAAAGAGCATTTTACCTTGCGATTTTAAATTACGAATAAGCATATTAACATCAGAGTTTGCAAGTTCTCCTATAGTATTAATATTTAATTCTCTTAGTTTTCTGCATGATGCTTTACCCGCCATAAATAGCTCAGAAATATCTTTATTATGCATCTTTTCTTTAAATTCATATTCATATAAAGTATGTACTTTATTTGGTTTTTCAAAATCTGATGCCATTTTGGCGCATAATTTATTATTTCCTATACCTATATTAACAGTAAAACCAAATCTTTTATGTATTTCATCTTTAAGTTTATATGCAAATTTTACTTCATCACCATATATCTTCTTCATTGATGTATATTCAATGAAACATTCATCTATTGAATACTGCTGA
>CAPQQE010000003.1:8636-14329 GCA_948687865.1 uncultured Bacilli bacterium | reverse complement strand
CTCTGGAAACAATTGTTTTAAATAATCCATTAATGATTTTGATTTTTTATGATAATAATTATGATCAGGTTTTACTACTATTAAATCTTTACACAATTTTCTTGCTTCAAATAGATTTATAGGGGGTTTTATTCCTAATTTTTTTGCAGGAATACTAGCTGCGACTATTACTCCATGTCTTTTACTTGGATCACCTGCGATTACTGATATTTCATTTCTTATATCTTTTTTATAACCTTCTTCTAGGAGTTTTAGGGAAGACCAAGATAAAAATGCACTATTAACATCTATGTGTAATACTATTCTTTCCATAATTTTATCCTCCTAGTACTAAGGGTATACCCAAAATTCTCTATCTTTTGAAAATCATTATTTAATGATTTTCAAATAATGAAGTTCCACTTTGTTTAGTTTTAACCCAATTATATTTAAAATATCTAATTCTTTATCTGTTAAATAATTTTTAACAATTGTTCCATATAATAGTGTTGGATAACCTCCACTAAAAGTAGTTAAATCCATAAGATATTTATTACTATCTGCTCCTTCAACTATAATCTCCGCTGCAGCATGCCCATGCATCTGGTTTGCGATAAATTACAATTAACTTACTTTACTTAAGTAATAATTAATTATTATTACCAATCTTTAGAAGATTGTTTTTCTTTTCTAATTCCCTCAAATTTTTTATATTGACAATTTTTCTAGCATTGTTCCATCTAAATCATTGGTTGTATTTGTATTTTATTACCCACTTCATAATGAACCTTGTTTATATCATTTTAAGTTAGTTCTAATTTGTTATAAATGACAAATTAGAAAGTAAAAATTTACTAATATGGGTAAGACAAAATCATAATAAGTTACTTATTTGAATATCTCACTAAATTAAGAAATCAAATATTAATAATTTTATATATTCTATCAAGTAATGTTTTTATAATAAAATTATCGTTAATTAAGGTTATAGAAAATGTCTTATATCCTATTTTATTTATACTTGCTCCACAATGATATATATTTTTATTGTCTTGTATAAAATACCTATCATGAAAAGTATTGTCATAAATAACTTTTAAATTATGATATTGTTTGTTGTATTTAAATATATCTTGCTTAGTCAAAAGATTATCTTCTTTAGTTATAATTATTACATTTGCCTCTAATCTCTTAACTATATCTAATATTGTATTATCAGCATAACTATCAATTATTATAATTTCTCTTTTTGTTTCTTTAAATATTTCATATATTTTAGAATAAGCATCAAATATTTGGCCATTAAAAAATATCTCATTTACTTTCTTTTTTTCTTCAAATTTTTGAAATGAATCTTGTAACAATTTAATCTCATTATCATGTTCTAAAACCATATTATTTATATATTTTTGTTCTAATAAATTATTTGATATATATTTTCTCATGGTTACAAAAGCATCCATTATTCTAATACTTACTTCTGTTGCTATTTTTGATTTTAAAATAGTCGCTAACATTGCAATTCCTTGTTCAGTAAAAACCCTTATTTTATATCTTCGACCACCATGGTTACTTTCTAAACTTGAGGTCGAAATTTTCGACCTCAAATTATAATATTCTGCATCAGTTAAAATCCAACTAAATCTTTCTGGAAACTTATTAAGATTGTTTTTTACTGCCTCGTTAACTCTTTTGGTTTCTACACCATAAAGTCTGGCCAAGTCAGTATCTAACATAACTTGTTTACCACTAATTTCATATATCATATTTTCTACTATATTTTTTCCCTTTTCAATAACTTCATTCATTTTCTTAACCTCCACATATAATTTGCATTATTCATCATTTGTCCTATACTTCTTTTCTTGTTTGCACTGCAAAATAAGTTTGTGCAAGAGAAACAATTTTTAATTTTGAGTTATTAAATAGCATGCATATCTTGAAAGTTTATAATCCTTTTACATCATATTCATCAATATACTTAATCCACTCAAAGGTTTTTATTGTATATTCTTTTATTTTATCTATTAACCTCTGCCCTTTTATTTTCAAATAGTTTCTAATATTTTATCACTATATCTTATATTAATTATTATCGTAATAATTCCACAACTTTTATACACATCTTCTATAAAGCGTTTAGTAAAATTATAATATTTGGTCTTATAATTTTTTCCGGTTTCTGCTTAATTATTTAATGTCCTCATCTAAATTATATCAAACATTTGTTCATTATTCAATAGGGCTTATGCACATTCATATATAAACGATTAACATAATATAAAAAATGAAAGGGTGATAAATGTGAATAATAATGAAGAGCTATATAGTATAGTAGATCCAAAAGAAGCATTAAATAGAGGTAATTTATTTGGATATTATTTTTGGCCATACAAATATGTTGCTAACTTAAAAAGTGCAAATGAAAGAGAAGATTTAATGCAAAAAATTCAAATGTATGCATTTGCGGCACATGAACTTAATTTGTATTTAGATATATATCCTGATGATAAACAAGCAATAGGTTTATATAATCAATATAGTGAAATATCTGATAAATTCTTAAAAGAATATGAGAAGAAATTTGGAAATATTGTTCTTGATTCAAATGAAAAATATCCTTGGTCTTGGATAAATAGTCCATGGCCTTGGGAAAGACTTTAGGAGGTTCTTATGTGGAAATATGAAAAAAAATTACAGTTTCCTGTAAATATAAAAAAGAAAAATGTACAAATGGCTAAGTATATAATAACTCAAAATGGTGGCCCTAATGGTGAACTTGCTGCTACTCTTAGATATTTAAATCAAAGATATACTATGCCAGATGAAAAAGGTAAGGCTGTTTTATCTGACATAGCAACTGAAGAAATGGCACATATGGAAATAATAAGTGCAATGGTATATCAACTTCTTGATGGTGCTACACCTGAAGAATTAAAGGCTGCTGGTCTTGCAAGTCAATATACTGAGCATGCCAATTCAATATATCCGCAGGATGCAAATGGTGTTCCTTTTACTGCTGCATACTTTGCTGTAACTGGTGATCCGCTTGCTGATATAGCAGAAGATATGGCGGCAGAACAAAAAGCAAGGGCTGTATACGAAAATTTAATGAATTTAACTGATGAAGAAGATATTCTTGCACCACTTTCTTTCTTAAGAGAAAGAGAAATAATACATTACGAAAGATTTAAGGCATTATATGAAGAATATGCAAAAAAATTATTGGGTGATAAAAGTTATATAATTTAAAAAATCTCCACAAGAGATTTTTTTTAGTTTATTTTATCAATTAAATATTTAGCTGTTCTTATCATTTGTGATGTATAACTCATTTCGTTATCATACCAGGCAGATACTTTTACAAGTGTTGTATCTCCTACATTTATTACTTTTGTTAAAGTAGCATCAAAAAGTGCACCATAAGTCATACCTATTATATCACTTGAAACTATTTCATCTTCTGTATAACCTAAAGTTTCATTAGATTCTCTTTTCATAACTTTATTTATTTCTTCTGCTGTTACATTTTCTTCTAGTTCACAAATGAGTTCAACTATAGAACCTGCGGCTACAGGTACTCTTTGAGCACTACCATCTAATTTTCCCTTTAATTCTGGTATAACAAGTCCTATTGCCTTAGCGGCCCCTGTAGAATTTGGCACTATATTTTCTGCTGCTGCCCTTGCTCTTCTTAAATCGTTCTTTTTATGAGGTGCATCAAGAGTATTTTGATCATTAGTATATGCATGAATTGTACTCATAAATCCAATTTTTATTTTAAAGTTATCATTAAGTACCTTTGCAACAGGAGCAAGACAATTAGTTGTACAACTAGCCGCAGATATAATTTTTTCATCTCCACTAATATCTTTATGATTAACATTATATACTATAGTCTCTACATCGTCGCCTGCAGGTGCTGAAATAATTACTTTTTTTGCGCCTGCGACTATATGTTTCATTGCTTTATCTTTACTTGTGAAAAATCCAGTACACTCAAGTACTACGTCTATATCTAACATTCCCCAAGGTAGATTACTTGGATCACTTTCTTTATAGATTCTAATATTCTTACCATCTACTACTATATCTTCATCTGTATATGATATTTTATTTTCCATAAATTTTCCTTGAGAAGTATCATATTTAAGTAAATGAGATAATGTTTTAGTATCTGTTAAATCATTTATTGCTACAACCTCAATATCACTATCATTATATATTTGTCTAAATGCAAGCCTTCCTATTCTTCCAAATCCATTTATTGCTATTCTAACCATTTTTTAGCCTCCTTTAAGCCTTAAAATATCCTCCACCTATGAATTCTCTTATTACAGAATCCTTTGGTATAAATTCATTAGGTATTGGTAATACGTTTTTGAGTAAATTAAGTAATCTTATTGCTTCTTTATAATTAGGATCATCTTCCTCTACTGAAAATAAAAGTGGTTCTGCATATGTTTTTAATACACCAAGTTCATATATTAACGATGTATTAAATACTACATCTGCTTCATCTTGATATGGGAATATATATTTCTCTTCTCCCTCCCTTACAATACCCCAAGAAGATAGAGTTTCACTTGCGCTATATCCTCTTGTTCTATTATCCCTTACAATTCTTCTAAGTAGTCTATTATCTGTAGTCCTTATTCTATTATGATTATCTAAACTCAGTACAGTAAGTGGACATAAATATATCTTAAATTTATTCTTTTTTTCAATAGAATATGTCAATTCTTCATTAAGGGCATGTAATCCTTCTATAATTAGTATTTCATTTTCTGATAGTTTAATACTTTCATTTAGAAATTCACTTTTACCAGTTACAAAATTATAACTTGGAAGTTTTACTTCTTTTCCTTCTAGTAAATCCTTTAAATTTTGATTAAATAGTTCTACATTTAATGCATTTAATGACTCATAATCATATGATCCATCAGATAATTTAGGAGTTTTAACTCTATCTATAAAATAATCATCTGTAGATATTATTCTTATTTTAAGACCAAAGCCTTTTAAAAATAGTCCTAATTTTTTACTCGTTGTTGTTTTACCTGATGATGATGGCCCTGATACTAATAATATTTTTAAATTTTTATTACTATATATTGTTTCTGCAATTTTAAATAATGCATTATTTTGTACATTTTCACTTAAAATGATTAAATCATCAATACCACCTTTTGATACTCTACTATTTAAACAACTAATATTTTCAATATTAAGATTCTTACACCAATCATCATATTTTTTAAATTCATTAAATAATTTTTCATGATGTTTATATACAGGTATCTTATTCATATAATATATATTAGGATATCTTAATATAAAACTATTTGTATCTATATATGTAAGTTTAAAATCCTTAAGTACACCTGTACTAACAGGTAAATAGGAAAAGAAATAATCATATATATCAATTAATCTATATAAGTTTACATTAGTATTAACTGAATATTTTAAAGTATTTGCTTTATCATAGTTTTTAGTACTATTATAATAATCTATTGCTTCTATTCTATTTACCAAAGTTTTCTCAATTGGTAAATCTTTTTTTATTATGTCATGCATTTTATGAGATATTATATCTAAATCATCTTTAGTAATAGATTTTTCTATTTGTATATATATACCTTTATCAATAGAATATTTAACTTCTATTTTTGAATTAAATACATCTAAGCAAGCTTTTTCAAGTACAAATA
>CAPQQE010000003.1:6459-8626 GCA_948687865.1 uncultured Bacilli bacterium | reverse complement strand
CTTTCGTATACCCTATTGCCATCAATACTTGTTACATCAAAAAAATCAACCTTAATATCAGATACTAATTTGTAATTTAATTCACAAGGTCTTCCATTTACTTCTGCCATTATTATTTTTTGACTATAATTTTCCTCAAAGTCTTTAGATATATCAACTAGGGATGTTCCTCTTTGATACAAATATGATTTACCATGATAATTAACTCTTACCTTCTCCATATATATCCTTCCTATTCTCATATTAAATTTTATCATATAAATGCATATTTTGTCACTAATTTATATGAATATTTAGATAAATAATTGATAACATATTAATGGGTGAATATTATGAACTTAATACCAAATGTACTTGAAAAAACTAATAATGGAGAAAGAGTATATGATCTATATTCTAGATTATTAAAAGATAGAATAATACTAATGTCTGGTGAAATTGATGATAATGTATCAAATATTATCGTTTCAGAATTATTATACTTAGATTCTATAAATCATGATGATATAAGTATATATATTAATTCTCCAGGAGGCAGTATAACAAGTGGTATGGCAATATATGATACTATGAATTTTATTAAAAGTGATGTATCTACTATTTGTATAGGTATGGCTGCATCTATGGCTGCATTTTTACTATCTAGTGGAAAAAAAGGAAAGAGATTTGCTCTTCCTAATAGTGAAGTTATGATCCATCAACCACTAGGAGGAGCTCAAGGTCAAGCAACTGAAATAAAGATAGCGGCTCAAAGAATACTAAAATTAAAAGATAAATTAAATAAAATATTATCAAAGAATACTAACAAAGATTTAAGTATTATTGAAAATGATACAGAAAGAGATTTCTTTATGGATGCTAGTGAAGCACTTGATTATGGTATCATTGATGAAATTTTAGTTAATAATAAATAAGCCTTTTTAGGCTTTTTATTGTATATAATTATTAAGTTTACTTTTAATAATTTTTAATCTTTGTTTAGGATCTCCCTCTAAGAAATTTGCTAATGAAATGTACTCTTTACTATATAATGTCTTAATAAATTTAAATGAATTACTTGAAACTCTTATGATTTAATCATCTTCAGATATTACATATATATTTCTTGAAAATAGATAATCTAGTGATACCTCATATAAATCTGCAAGCATAACTAGTGAATTAAATGGTGGTTCACTAATTGAATTTTCATATTTAGATAATGAACTTTTACTAATACCAAGTATACCTTCAACGTATTCTAGTTTATATCCTTTCTCCATTCTCGCTTCTCTTAAATTATCTCCTATTTTATAATTACTCATACTACTATACTCCCAATCTAATTAACTTATAGTTAGAGTATAGATAAATTAAACATTTCAATGTTTAAAGTTAACTAATTGGAAACTTATTTATTATAAAAGATAGAAACTTAATTTCTATCTCTACTGCTTGTAAATAAATATATTAATCTAATTATCTGCATAATTGAGGATATTAATCCTGCTACATAAGTAAATGCTGCAGATTTAAGCATTTTTTTAGTACCATATTGCTCCTCTTCTGTTATTAATCCCATTTCTAATAATATTTTATTAGCTCTTTTGCTAGCATCAAATTCAACAGGTAAGGTTATCAATTGAAATATTAATGCAAATGAAATTAGTAATAAACCTAATAAAAATAGTTTTGTTAAAGATGCCGCAAGACTTATCATTATTACAATATAGCCAATACTATTTCCAAAATTAACAAATGGTACTAACATATTTCTAATTTTAATTGGTTTATATCCTTCTTTATATTGAATAGCATGCCCACATTCATGTGCAGCTACTGCTGATGACGCTATTGTTTTACCATTATAAATATCATTAGATAAGCTTACTCTTTTTTTACTATTATTATAATTGTCTGATAAATTTCCTGAAATACTTATAACATCTATATTATTTAAATCATAATTATCTAAAATTTTTCTTGCAACTTCACCTCCTGTTAAATTTGAATCAATATCAATTTTTTTATATTTTGAATATGTAAAATTTAATATTTGACTCGATAAAAATGTTATTAATAAAGCAATTAATACTAATATTATTTCCATATTATTTTTACTCCTTCCCTTGTATCTTTTATTTGTACTCCAAGGCTTTCTATTTTTTCTCTAATTATATCTGCTTCA
>CAPQQE010000003.1:1357-6449 GCA_948687865.1 uncultured Bacilli bacterium | reverse complement strand
CGTCTCTATTTCCTTTTTTAAACTCTGTAATAGATTCTTTTCTTGTTTTAATTTGTTTCTTTCTTCTATTAATTCATTTATCTTTTTTTCTAAATCTTTATCCTTCTCTTTATGTGTTAATAAATCTAAAGATAATACATTATCAAATTTTTCTATAATAGTTTTTTTAGTAATATCATTAACTTCATTATCTTTAAGTAAATCATATATAATAGTTAAACACATTGCAGTATTTAAATTATTACTTAGTAAATCTTTAAATTTAGTATCATATTTATCTATTATTTCTGTATCTATAATTCCATCATCAGTTAGTAATGATATTTTATTTTTTAATTTTTCATATTCTCTTTGTGCACCATTTAATATTTCTTCACTAAATGTTAATGAATTATGATAATATGAATTTAAACATAAATATCTATATGAAAGTGGATTATATCCTTTTTCTTCTAGTAATGAAATTGTTAAAAATTCTCCACTACTTTTACTCATCTTTCCATTTTTATCATTTAAAAATCCAAAGTGTATCCAATAATTACACCACTTATGTCCTAAATATGCTTCACTTTGCGCTATTTCATTTGTATGGTGTGGAAATACTGCATCTTCTGCCCCACAATGTATATCTAAGTTTTCCCCTAAATATTTAATGGAAATCCCTGTACATTCAATATGCCATCCAGGATATCCTACACCCCAAGGTGAATCCCACTTCATAGCCTGATTCGTAAATTTAGACAAGGTAAAAGCAATTATAAGATCATCTTTATTCATGCCAGATAATTCATAATATTTACTATATTTAGTTGTATCAAAATAAACATTTCCATCACTTATATATGCATAACCTTTGTCTAATAATTTAGTAATTATTTTTATATATTCATCTATATTATCAGTCGCAGGACTTACTTTATCAGGCCATTTTATGTTTAATTTTAAACAATCTTGTTTGAAACACTCTGTATAATACTTTGCTACTTCATATGAACTTTTATTTTCTCTTTCACTAGCAAGAAGCATTTTATCTACACCAGAGTCCCCATCACCAACCATATGACCAACATCAGTAATATTCATAACCCTATCTACGTCATATCCAAGATATTTTAAAGATTTTTCTAATATATCTTCTGAAATATATGTTCTTAGATTACCTATATGTGCAAAATGATACACAGTAGGTCCACAAGTATACATTTTTACCTTATTTGGTTCATTTGGAATAAATTCTTCTACTTGTTTGTTAAGTGTATTATATAATTTCATGCTTTCTCACCTCAAATTATTATAGTATTATTTTAACATAAATATGAGAAAAAAACTATAATGCATTATGTTTTAGAGATTTTAATAAATTTATATAAAATACTATTATTTTTTATTTACAAGGTATATAATTAATAAAAGGAAGAATATTTTATATGTCAAAAATAGCTATTATTTCAGATATACATTCTAATATAGATGCTTTGAATTTAATATTAAAAGATATTGAGAGAAAAAATGTTGATAAAATAATATGTTTAGGTGATATTGTAACAAAATACTATTATCCTGCAGAAGTTGTTGATTGTATTAAAGAAAATGCATCAATCGTTTTAAAGGGTAATTGTGACAATTTAGTTACTAATAATGAAATGTATAAATTTACAAGAGAAAAACTAAAGTTTCATAGAATAGAATATTTAAATAATCTAGAAACAAAATTTCAAATATTAGTTAATAAAGTTTTAATTTATTTATATCATTCTAATCCTAATAATTTAGAATCAATATTTAATCCTTTATTTAATAAGAATGAATATACAAATTATAGAAATAATATCATTTATGATTATAAAAATATGTTTGTTTCGGATATTCCCCAAGTTTCTATTGTAGGGCATACTCATCAAAATTTCATTGGAATTGAAGAAAATAATAATCTAAAAATATTTAATACTTCAGAAGCATTTATTAAAAATGATGATAGAGCAATTATAAATGTTGGTAGTTGTGGTGAACATAATAAATTAATATATGAAAATGATAGTTATATACCAATTATTGATCCATATTTAACATATGTTATAATTGATGATAAAATACAAACTGATGGTATAAATATTCAAATGATAAAAGTACCATATAAGGAAACATTGAAAAAAGTTTATATTGATATGGTAGATTTACAAGAAAAAGGGTTAATACCATATTCTCCAAAAGATACAAAAAAGATACTTAATTCTATATTAAGTATGGAAAATTCTATAAAAAATATTTAAAGAAAGGTTAAGTATACTATGTTATCAAAACGAATTATTACAAAATTAAAATTGTATAATCAGGGTCACTTGTTAAAATTTTATAATAAATTAGACAGCAATCAAAAACTAAACTTAGAAAAGCAAATAAAAAGTATAAATTTTTCTTTTATGAATAATCTATATAAAATTTAATTAAAGACGGTAAGTATGCGATTGTCATAATGGCTGGTGGAAATGGTTCTAGACTTGGATATAATGGTCCTAAGGGAAGTGTTGAGATAGATATAAACAATGAAAAAATATCACTTTTTGAAATATTTATTAATCAACTTAAAGAAATTAAAAAAAAGTATAATATATTTATAAATATATATATTATGACAAGTAATAATAACAATAAAGAAACAATAGATTACTTTAAAAATAATTTATATTTTAATTATCCAAAAGAAAATATATATTTTTTTACCCAAGGTGAATTACCAATACTTGATGTTAACGGAAATATTCTATTAAAAGATAAATCAAATATTTTGTTTGGACCTAATGGTAATGGTAATGTATTTAATTCACTAAAAAAAAGTAATATGTTATATGACATGAAAAAGAAAGAAATTAAATATATTTTATTTTCAACAGTTGACAATGCTCTAACAAATTTAGTTGATCCAATATTTATCGGTGCGACAATATATAATAGATATAAATTATCAAGTAAAACATTATTTAAAGATAATCCCCTAGATAGGGATTGGGTTTTTTGCAAATATAAAAATAAACCATTTATGTTACCAACTGAATATATATCTGATGAAATATCAAATAGTTTAGATAAATATGGTAATTATATATATAGAGAAAAAAATATTACATACCATCTGATTCATATAGATAGTGTAAAAAAATTTGCCAATATAAATCTTAAATATCATAGAGCATATAAAAAAAGTGAGTATATTAATCCATATGACAACAAAATCTCAAAAAATCTACCCAATTCTTTTAAATTTGAACAATTTATATTTGATGCCTTTTATTTTGAAAAAGATATGCTATTATATAGAACAACTACTGATGAATTTTGTCCTATAAAGACTAAAGATGATATTATGAGGGTATCAAATGTTATATCTGAAAAACTCAAAGCTAGAAAAAGAGAAAAATAACTTTTCTCTTTTTAATATTAATTAAAATATATTTGACATTATCTCATTCTCTATTTCTTTTCTTACTATCTTACATAATTTTCTAACACCATAGTCTTCAAAATTAGATTCATCTATTATTTTATTTACCATATCTAAACTTATTATATTTTCACTATTATATTTTTTATAATATTTATTTGCTTCCTTCATTATAATCTTATTTATATCGTCATGATTAAACTTATTAAATGATACTATTTCATCTATTCTATTAATAAATTCTTTAGAAAAGAATTCTTCTAATGAATTTTTTTCTTTATTTTCATTAAATCCCATCAATGATTTATTTATATATGCATTACTTGTCATAATTATTAGCACATTATCAAATCTAACTGTTCTTCCACTTGAATCTTTGCAATTTCCCTCATCCAGTATATTTAAAAAGAAATTTAATACAGATTTATGTGCCTTTTCTATTTCATCTAATATAAGTACTGAATATGGTTTATTTCTTATTTCCTCAAGTATATTTTTATTATCATCATATCCTACATATCCTGCGGGGGAACCTATTATTTTATTTATACTTATACTTTCTGAATATTCACTCATATCTAATTTTATAACATTATTTTTACCAACTAATTCTTCTGCGAATAACTTTGATAAATATGTCTTACCAGTACCAGTTGATCCACAAAAAAGAATAGAATAACTTTTATTTTTATCTTTTATACCAAGTTTTATTTTCCTTGCTATATCTATCAATTTATCTATAGCATCATTTTGACCTATTACATTTTCTCTTAATTTATTTTCTATCATTTTTATTTGTGTTTTATAATCCTTATTTATTTCATAAATTGGAATTTTAGTTTTACTGCTTATTACTTCTATTACATCATTTAATTTTACTTTTTTTACCTTTTTCTTTCTGATGTATCCTATTTTAAGTTTATTTATTTTATCTGTTAATTCTTCTTCTAATTCTCTTAACGTATATGCTTTATCATAATTCTGATTTATTATACATTTATTTTTTTCTTTTTGAAGTTTCATAAGATTATCAGATAGTTCTATTAATTCTTTTTCTTCTTTTACTTCCTTTAATGATACTTTAGTACAAACTTCATCTAATATATCTATTGATCTATCTGGTTCACATCTATCATATATGTATCTATCAGATAATTCTATTATTTTATTTATTAATTTTTCATCTATTTTGGTTCCATGATAAGATTCATATATTCCTTTTAAATTCATTAATATGTTTTTTAAATTATCTGAATCGGGTTCATCTACAAATACTTTTTGAAATCTTCTGTCAAGTGCATTATCTTTTTCAATGAATTTTTTATATTCTGATATTGTAGTTGCCCCTATGACCTTTAATTTACCCCTAGCAAGAGCTGGTTTTAATATATTAGATGCATCTATAGCTCCTTCAGCACCACCTGCTCCTACTATTGTATGTATTTCATCTATAAATATTATTACATCATCATTTTCTTCTAATTCTTTTACCATCTTTTTAATTCTTTCTTCAAATTCACCTCTATACTTGGTTCCTGCTACTGTACATGCCATATCAACTGATATTATTCTTTTATTTTTATTGGTAATATCATATATACATAATCACCATTATCTATTGGTTTAATTATACATGGTGAACGATTTGTTCCA
>CAPQQE010000003.1:1086-1347 GCA_948687865.1 uncultured Bacilli bacterium | reverse complement strand
ATTGGTACATTGCCTGAAACTATTCTTCTTGCTAATTCTTCTGCAATGGCTGTTTTACCAACACCAGCATCACCAATTAATATAGGATTATTTTTTGTTCTTCTAGATAATATTTCTATTACCCTATTTATTTCATTTTCTCTTCCAATAACTGGATCTATCTCATTGTTTTTTGCCTTTTTTATTAAATCTATTCCAACATCATCTACAATTAATCTTTTTGATTTCTTTTGCTTTATTTCCCTTTTTTCACTAATATCA
>CAPQQE010000003.1:0-1053 GCA_948687865.1 uncultured Bacilli bacterium | reverse complement strand
TTTGATTCCCTGGATTCTATAATTACATTTTCTAATATTCTCTTAAGTAAGGTACTATACAAAAGTAAATTAGATTCTTCACTTCCAATACCTACTAAATTAATTAATTCCTCCTTAAAATTCTTGTATGTTACTTTATATTTCTTAAATTTACTTGCCAGTTCAGAATCAGTTTTTAATATTGCAAGTAATAAATGTTCACTACCTATATATGGATGTTTAAGTTCACTCATTTCTTTTTTTGATGTAACTAAAACCTTCTGTGCTTCTTCACTGAATTTTCCAAACATAAATATCCTCCTTAATTTATTCTATGATACTTATGATTCTTTTACCAAAATTTATTCAAAAAAAAGAAATATATTTCTATATTCCTTTAATTATTATTTTTTCTTTGTAGACCCTTTTTTTTCTGTATTACTCTTCGTTGTTGTCTTTTTTACACCACTATTAGTAGGCTTCTTTTTAGTTTGAGTTGATGCCTTCTTAGTTGATGATTCAGTTTTAGTAGTAGTCTTTTTATTTTCTTTAACTTCAAC
This sequence comes from uncultured Bacilli bacterium, assembly GCA_948687865.1. The sequence continues at coordinate 514 of CAPQQE010000003.1, read as the reverse complement.
TACTTTAACATCCCCTTTTTTAGTTGCCTTTGATGCGCTTTCTTTAGTATCTTTTTTTGTAACAGATAATACTATAAATAAAGATAGTGCAACTATTATAATTGCTAATACTACATATGATAATGTTGTTATATAATTACTTGATGCTACCATTAATATCATAAATAATACTATAAATAGTCCTAAGAAATATTTATATATGTATTTAATCCATTCTTTGTAGTTAACGCCCTCATATTGCAATCCTAGTAATACTAAAATACTAGTTGGTGATATTAACAAGAACAATGAGTATACTACTTGGAAAATTAATGCTAATACTACATAAAATTTAGCATCTGTTATAACATAAGTTATAGTTGATAATACAAATTGAGTAGCATATGTATAATCTGGATAAACAAATGATGATAATAATGATATTGTTGTTCCTGATAATAACCTATCTTTCATGCCTGCTACACTAGATATTATTGTTGTAAAGAAACCTGAATTATACACCCCTACTAATATA
>CAPQQE010000002.1:31916-33135 GCA_948687865.1 uncultured Bacilli bacterium | reverse complement strand
TGGTAACTGGCTTTCTAATAATATCTATTATAATAGTCAAAAGGATCAATATAAAATATTAAATACAGATTATATTGTTAATAACGATGAAATATCAAAAAATAATGATTATTTATCAAAAAGATTAAGTATATCTAATGATATAATAGTGTATGATTTAATAAAAAATGAAAATAATAGGTTACAAAGGATAGAGGGAGAATAATTTGACTAATAATTCACGTAGAAAAAATAAAAGGACATTAAATAAAAAGAAGATAATAGTATTTTCATTATTGTTATTAATAATAGTTATTTTTATATTTTTTATGATAGGTGCATACAAGAAAATAAAAGATAGAGAAAATAATAAGGTAGTAAATGAGATAGAATCATATGGATATTCGGCAAGTAATAGAGATACTAAATTATTTAAAGATACGTTTAAAGAGTTAAAAGATGAGTTATCAAAAGAAAAAATAGATAATAAAAATTATGCTTCTTTAATAGGAAAATTATTTATAATTGATTTTTATACATTAAATAATAAGACTAATGTTAATGATGTAGGTTCTACTCAATTTGTATATTCAGATTTTAAATCCGATTTTATAGATATAGCAAGAACAGGGATGTATAAACAAATAGAAAGTAATATAGACAATAATAGAAATCAGGATTTACCTGAAGTAAGATCTATAACAATAGAGAGTATAGATGAAGTTGTTCCATCAGCATTTATTGATAATGATGAATTTAGTAATATAAAGGATGCTGAGGCATATGAAATAAAATTAAAATGGACATATACAAATGAAAATAATTTTCAAGATTCGGCTAGTATACTTGTAGTTAAAGATAATGGTAAATTATCAGTAGCAAAGTTATATTAAAAAATCTACTTAGTGTAGATTTTTTTTAAACTATTTTCATCACTTTTTAATATACTCTCATAAAATTCTTTCCACATTTTATAAACATTATCTTTACTATAAAAGTTAGATATATATTTTGAAACTTCAACTTGCTCTTTATATAATTTCTTATGGTCTTTTAATTTTAATATTAAGTCTTTAAATTCTTCATTATTTGATCCCCTTAGATACTTATTAAATAATATATCTTCATATAGTTCTAAGTCTCTAAGAATAATAGGGGTATCACTACTAACTGCTTCAAGTATTGTCATAGGAAATAATTCATTATATGAAGGAACAAATAATACATCTGAAATATTAAA
>CAPQQE010000002.1:29606-31906 GCA_948687865.1 uncultured Bacilli bacterium | reverse complement strand
AGTGATAGCACCAAAAGAAAAACCTCCAGCCCATATAAATGTAATATCAGGTAACATTTTAGCAACTTCTACAAAATCAAGAACACCTTTTCTATTTTGTACTTGACCTGCGCCAAGAACTACAAATGCATCATCAGCAATATTATATTTTTTTCTTATTTCTTTCTTTTCTTTAGCAGTCTTTTTAAAAAACTCATCTTTTGATACAAAGTTTGGTATATATGTAATTTTATTTTCATCAAGTCCTGCTTTTACTAAATCTTTTTTAAATATAGGATTAACTACTACTATATGATCAGCACTTTTATAAAAACTAATAACATATTTTTTAAATATTTTAAATATTGGTTTAGGTAGTTTAATAGAGCCATCTAAAGTATCAGGTAAAAAATGTACGTATGATACGGTTGGACTTTTACTAAATTTTAATTTAAAATAATTTCTAGGTTCTACAGTATGTGCATGAATAATATCGTATTTTAATCCTTTATTTAAATATATTTCAAAATCATCCTTTCCATCTTCTTTAAGTAATTTCATAAGTTCAAGATACGCACTTCCCACACCTTGACCGGGGGCTGAATCAGCCATAGAAAGCATATTTATTTTAATCTTTTTATTTTCCAAGTTTACCACCTCATAGATATTATATCATAATAAATAACTAAATGTGTAAAAAAATAATATATAGAGCATATTATATTAATAGGATAAAAGTAGTTCAAAAATTTGACTGATTTCATATTTTTTGCTATAATTATTCACGTATGAAGGGTGCAGTATCCTAGTTGATACATCTATTACGAAGACGAGCCTAAAAATTCGTTAAAGAGCACATCTGTGAAACTTCTTGTGTTTGCTTTGATCGCCCAGATTGGGGTGGATGCTGGAAGGATAGTTTTATGGGAAACCTGTAATGGCATACAGGCAGAACCCATTTAACGTGGAGACTTAATCTTGTGCTAGACCCTTGATCTAGTACGAATTAAGCTTGAACCTACTTTGAGGCGAAAGCTTTGGGTAGTGTAGCTTGCCTTGAGTGAATATCTTGGGATTATAGAACAAATGTAGATATTTTGGCCAAAGTATTTATATGATATTGCTATATGAAATTGTGTTTGCAAAAGATGGCTAGTAATAGATTAATATCAGGGAGGAAATCTCCTAGGCTGTATGCTGTTATAAGATTGCAGTGCGTACTAAGTGGTAATCAAGTCATATATTCGGAAACGATATATACATTTATTAAAGGGGAACCGCCTTTTGGTAACGAAAGGTTTAAATGTGGGAAATCCTACTTGACCTATGGCGCAAAGTTTATTATATCAGTACCAATCATATTTTTTTATTTTTTGAGGTAAAATTATGAGTAAAAAAGAGAAAAAAGAAAACAATTACAAATGGTTATTAACAGTATGTATAATGTCATTTATTTTATCAATGATATTTTCATTTACATCAGAATCTGTAATACCAAAAATAAATATAGTATTTGGAATAATAGTGATATTAATTTTTATACTTATAAGTATAATATTTGATATGATAGGAGTAGCAATAACAGCTGCAGACGAAACACCATTTCATTCAATGGCATCTAAAAAAGTAAAGGGAAGTAAACATTCTGTTACTTTACTAAAAAATTCGGATAAGCTAGCTTCTATTTGTAATGATGTAATAGGTGATGTATGTGGTGTTGTTTCTGGTAGTGCAGGAATGCTTGTTGCAAATTCAATAGCTATTAAATTTAATTTTAATCAGTCTATTGTTGTACTTATTGTGACAGCTTTAATAGCTTCAATAACAATAACAGGTAAAGCATATGGGAAGAAAACTGCTATAAAAAAATCAGAAGCAATAACATTTAGAGTTGGAAAAATATTAAATATTTTTAAAAAGAATGTATATAAAAAATAATATAGCAAATAATATAAATGTCATATAAATTATATGACAATATTTGAAAAAGGGATCTAATTAGATTCCTTTTTATTTTTTAGAACAAATTCCATTAATTTTTTCATACCCATTTTTACATAAACAAGTAACTTCATCAGCACCCAATTCTTCATTTTCACCACATGTTATTTTCTTCTTAGTGCAAGAACCATTAATTCTTTCATATCCATGCTTACATACACATGATTTTTTATCGGCACCTAATTCCTCATTTTTTTTACAACCATTTTCATCCTCTAAATCATCATCTTCATATTTAGTATCAGTTTTATTATTATTTTTAACATTAGCAACAACAATTTCAAGTGTGGAATTTATATCTTCAATATTATAATTAGCCC
>CAPQQE010000002.1:26689-29596 GCA_948687865.1 uncultured Bacilli bacterium | reverse complement strand
AATGATTGAGATATTACCTCATTATTAGAATATCCTGAATTAGGATTTACATCTCTATTTTTAAATGAAACTTTAATACCTTTTGAATTACAAAAACTACTTACATAATCTTTAGTTTTACCAACAAAATTAGGTAGTAAAGTAACATTTGAATCCTTATTAGAATTTTGACCAATTATTTTTTCTTTATATGGTTCATCTATTGAAAAACTAAAAGAAGTATCATATTCTTCATCAACTAATTCTAAATTTATTTTCATAGCATTTACAATCTCATTTAAAGATGAAGTAGAAGGGACAAAGTTATATAAGACAAGATTTGATCTTTTATCATAAATCATAGCATCAGAACCATTTAAAGATGTTTTTTGAATATTTATTATATTATTAGTAGAATCTAAAGAACTAGAATTTATAATAATTTTTTTAAAGATATTATAAAAACCTAATATTTGATTTCTTGTTAAATTAGTATCAAGACTTATACTCACAGTATCAAGAATGTTATATAAATCATTAATATCCCTTATTTCTTTTAATTTATTAATAATTCCATTTATTACTTTTTGTTGATTTTGCCCCCTTATAAAGTCATTTCTAACGCCTTGATTCCATTCTCTAGAACATATATTATCATGAGTCTTTCTATTTCTTGATAATGCTAGTGCTTGCTCTCCATTTAGGGTTTGAATACCTTTTTTTACATATTGTAAATCATTTTTAGCAAATGATCTATTTGAATTTTGTTCACAGAAGGAATATGGAACATCAACAGTAATGCCACCTAATATATCAACAATTTTTACAAGTCCTTTGAAATTTATCTTAGCATAATAATCAATGTTAATTCCAGTAAAATTTTCAACAGTTTTAATCATACAAGAATCTCCACCTGATGCTGCATGTGTAATTTTATTTTTATAATTATTAAAGCAAGAAATAGGAACATATGTGTCACGTGGTATACTAAACATAACTGCATTTAATTTATTAGGATTAAATGTAACTAATATTATTGAATCACCTAATCCACTAGTTTTAGAAATATCTTCATTTTCAGAATCTACACCTAGTAATAAAATAGAGAAAGGTTCAGTAATACTTTTTGAGTTACTATTTGTTTCTTCATCAGTTACTTTTTTCATCCTCTTTGAATAAGAAGTTATTATATTAGTATCTTCTTTTATATTATGAAATTTATCAAATGAACTATATGTGTCTACATAACTTCCTGTTATAAATAATGCATCAATTTTATTATTATATAAATCATTAAGCATAGAAATATAATCTTCATATTTCACTAGATTACTTTTATTAATCTTTTCTTTTTTTATTATTTTTTCTGCTAAAACATATCCCTCAATATCATTATTATTACTAATAATACCTATTTTTGAATTATTTAAATCTACATTACTACTATTTAAAGATATTAAAGACGTAGTATACGTTTTATAATCTTTATTCATTTTATCAACTATATTTACACCTTTACCAATTAGAGAACCTATATACAATTCTAAAAATCCAATTATTAGTGTAAATGAAATAAATAGAATATATTTAAAAATTTTACAATTTTTTTTAAACTTGAAATGTTTAAACAAAATATTTATACAAATCAAAATAAGAATACCTATTAAAATATACCTTATCAAATCTTCAACACCACTTAATTTAAGTATATTATATGTAAGATAAGATGTACTAACTATAAACAATAAGGTACTAAGTCCTGATAGAATATTTAAAAATTTACTATTTCTTTTTTTAGATTTATTTTCACTCATAATTTTCTCCATTCTTATATAAGTAATTATAATACTTTTTTTTTATGAAAACAATTTAATATTAAATGTATACTGTAAAGTACAATTTTTATCAAATATTGATAAATTGCACACGTATTAACATTTATTTTACAAAAATAGTTAAAAAAATTCATTATTATTATATATATATTGTCTAATTTTGTTATAATTATTACATAAAGAAGTAGGGTGATTGTGATGAAAAATAACATAAGATATATATTTTCTTTTATATTCATAATATTAATGACATTTAATTTTAATAATATAATTGTTCGCGCTGATAACAATACATTTACTAGGGGAATAGTAAAGGGGACTGATGTATCAGTTAGAACAGGTGCAGGATCTAATTATTCAAGAATAAAAAATGATACAGGATCATATATATATTTATCAAATCCAGAATCTGTTGAAGTATTAGGAAAAAGTGGAAGTTGGTATAATATAAGATTTTTATATAGCGGATTTATATATACAGGATATATAAGTGATAGTTATTTAATAGTAAATACTGTTACTCTTGATTCAAATTATGAAAATTCATTAAGATCAAAGGGTTTTCCAGAAAGTTATATTAAAAAATTATCAATTTTACATTCATTACATCCAAATTGGAATTTTGAAGTGTCAAATACAGGCTTAGATTTTAATTCTTCAGTAGATGCACAAACATCACCTGTAAATAAGAGTTTAATTAATTCGTCAAATACAACACTTAGATCAACAGCGGATGGTGCTTATATAAATGGAAACTATATACAATATGGTACAGGTTGGTATGTCGCAAGTAAACAAACTATAGGATATTTTATGGATCCAAGAAACTTTTTAGATGAGGGTCATATATTCATGTTTGAACAATTGTCTTATAACCCAAGTACACATAATGAAAATACAGTTCAGCAAATATTAAATTCAAGTTTTATGAAGGGATCATATAATTATAATAATCAAACATTTGGATTTGCGAATACATTTATGATTGCTGCAAAAACTCATAATGTTAGTCCAATTCATTTAGCTACTAGGGCTCTTCAAGAACAAGGAGGAACAGGCTCAGTTTTAAGTTTAGGTAATGGATATAATGGAT
>CAPQQE010000002.1:18031-26679 GCA_948687865.1 uncultured Bacilli bacterium | reverse complement strand
CTTATGTTGGATATTATAACTTCTTCAATATAGGAGCAACAGGGAATAATAATTATGATATTATAATGAATGGTCTAAAATATGCATATAGTAGGGGATGGAATTCACAATATTTATCAATTGTAAACGGTTCAAGTTTAATGGGTAATGGATATATTAAAGTAGGACAAGATACACAGTATTATGAAAAATTTAACACAATAAATAAAAAAGCCTTACATTACAATCAATATATGCAAAATGTAAAAGCACCATATAGTGAAGCATATTCTACATATAAGGGATATTATAAGGCAGGATTATTAGATTCAAGTTATACATTTAAAATACCTATTTATAACAATATGCCAGATGCTACAACATTAAGTACAAGTGAAAATTCAGATAATACATTAAAATCATTATCAGTATCAAATTGTACATTAAATCCATCATTCATATCTTCTGCAACTAATTATACATGTAGTGTTTCACAGAATGTAAATGAAGTAACAGTTAATGCACAGAAAACTAGCTCTTATTCAAGTATAAAAGGTGATGGAGTTATAAAATTAAATAATAATTCAACTAATATAAATGTAGAAGTAACCGCAGCAAATGGAAATAAAAGAGTATATACTGTAACTGTAAATAAGGTGGTATCTGGAAAAGAAACTCCAGCAGATATAATTAGTTCAATAGGTTATAATAATAACAATAATATAATAACAGGTATACCTTTAGGTACTGACGTATCAAATATAATAAATAGTATAAAAAATAAATATGTTTCATCAAGTATAGAAATAACTAATAAGGATGGTATTTCAAAACCAAAGGGAATTATATCAACAGGAGATAAAATAAAGATATCAAATAATAATCAAAGTACAACATTTACAAATGTTACATATGGTGATGTAAATGCAGATGGTAATATAGATATAGCAGATTTACTAAAAATACAAAAACATATAAAAAATGTTAGTAAATTATCAGATATTTATTATATGGCTGCAAATACAACCAAAGATAATAGTTTAGATATTGGAGATTTATTAAAAGTTCAAAAGCATATAAAAAATGTAACTTTAATAACTCAGTAGGAGGTTTAATATGAATAAAATAGTAAAATATTTCATAACTTCAGTAATATTATTTATAAGCATGTTTATAAATATAAAAAATGTAAATGCAGCATCTGCTAGTATTTCTATTTCATCATCTAAAACAAATGTATCAATAAATGACATAATAACAGTAACAGTGACTATATCAGAAAGTGGAGGGCAATTAGGTGCATGGAATTTTGAAATAGGTCATGATTCATCAAAACTATCATTAATTAGTGGAAGTGAAGGAGTTTATGGTGAAGTAGGAGATGGAGTAATTACTTCAAAAAGTTATAGTTTAAAATATAAAGCTATAGCAAATGGTAGTGCTGTAATTAATGTAAGAAGTGCTGATGTTAGAGATTGGAGTAGTGAAAGTTCTTTATCTGTAAACAAAGGAAGTAAAACTATAAATATAGGAAATAATCAAGGTACTTCGTCACCATCCTCTAAAAAAAGTTCAGATAATAACTTAAAAACATTATCTATAGATAATTATTCATTAAGTCCAGAATTTAATAAAGATACTCTTGAATATAATGTAGAGCTTACTAGTGATACTACTAAAATTAAAGTTAATGCTGAGGCTAGTGATTCAAAAGCAAGAATAAGTGGTGCTGGGGACATTGAAGTAAAAGAAGGACAAAATAAAGTTGAAATAGTAGTAACAGCGGAAAATGGAAGTACTAAGACATATATTATAAATGCAGTAGTAAAAGAAAAGGAACCAATTGAAGTTGAAGTAGATGGAAGTAAATATACCGTTGTAAGAAAAAAAGAAGAAATAGAAATTCCAAATTCTTTTATAGAAACTACTATAAAAATTAATGATGAAGATATAGTAGCGTATCACAATGAAAAAACAGGTTATACTTTAGTCGCATTAAAAGATGAAAAAGGTAAAATAAAATTATTTTTATACGACAAAGAAAAATCAAAATTTTCAAAATATAATTTAATAAAATCAAATGAGCTAAGTATAATAATATTAGAATTACCTAAAGATGTAGCTATACCATATAAATATCAAAAGACAAACTTTAAATATAATGGTGAAAATATAACTGGATATATTTTAAAAAATAATTCTAATTTTAGAGTAGTATATGCTAAAGATATAGTAAAAGGCGATGAAGGATTTTATCAAATAGATATAGAAGAAAATACTATTCAAAGATTTTATGATGATCAGGTAGATATTTATACTAATTTAATAGATAAATGTAAAATTGTATTTATTATACTTGGAGGTACATTAGTAATATTTACAATAATAATTATAATATTACTTTCTAAAAATGTTAAATTTAAAAAGAAATATCTAAGTTATAGATTTAATGAAATTGATAATTATGAAGTAGATCATAATGATGTGAAATATCATGATTTAGAGGAAACTAGAATTCTTAATGATGAAGGAAAAAATAATAAAAAGACATTTTTAGATGAATAAAATGTCTTTTTTAGTTCATTATATTAATGACATGATAGTTATATGTGTTATAAAAGAATATAATGCGGGATGCTTATATTCTTTTTTTCTTTACAAAATTGCAATAAATAATTATAATAGTATAGCAGTTAGAAAAGGGAGAATAATATGAGAAGAAATTATGAAGTTAATAATGTGTTAAGAGATTTTATGTCTTTAGTAACTGTTTATTTATATAGGTTAGATAGAGGATTGTCGATTTATCAACTTCAAACTAATTTAGAAGAAGAAATCTTAATATACATGTATAATAAAGAAGAAAATAGTGAAGATTTAAAAGCATTATCAGGTTTTATAGAAAAAGATGAAGATATTGAAAAAAATAGATATGCATTAGCGTATGCAATAAGTAAAAAATTTAATACAAGGGAAACAGGAAATAAAGATATAGATGAATATATATTAAAAATGAGCCAAAATCATGATAAAATGATATTGGTGAGTTAGTATGATATTTAAATATAATAATAAAGAATATGAAATTATAATAGATAAGAAAAATAATAAAAATACATATATTAGAGTTAAAGATGATTTAAAAATATATGTATCAACATCATATTTAACTACTAAATTGATGATAAAATCTTTAATAAAACAAAATGAAAGTTCAATAATTAAAATGATAGAAAAAGTAGAAAGAAAGTTATTAAAAGAAAATGATAATTATTTTTTAGGAAATAAGATAAATATTATAATTACAGACAAAGATATTAAAAGAACATTCTTTGATGGTCAAACACTTTATGTAAAAAAAGAAGAAGATATAGAAAAGTGGTATAAGAAAAAGGCTGTTATTATATTTAAGGAACATTTAGATTACATATATAATAATTTTTCAAAAAGCGTGCCATATCCATCTTTAACTATTAGAAAAATGAAAACAAGATGGGGAGTATGTAATAAAAAATTAAAAAAAATAACACTTAATTATAATCTTATATATATGGACACTAAATATTTAGACTATGTAATAGTTCATGAATTATCACATTTTATACATTTTAATCATAGTAAAAATTTTTGGAATTTAGTTTCAGAAAATGAACCTGATTATAAGAAAATAAGAAAAGAGATGAGAGAATAATGGTTATTGAGTCTATAGATAATAAAAAAATAAAAGAAATAAGAAAATTAAATCAAAAAAAATATAGAGAAACATCTAAAACTTTTCTTGTAGAAGGTATTCATTTAATAGAAGAAGCAAACAAAGCAGGATTACTTAAAGAAATAATATTAGAAGAAAATGAAAATACTAATATAAATGTAAAAGTAACATATGTTACCTATAATGTAATAAAATCTATATCAGAACTTTCAAATCCATACAAAGTAATAGGTATTTGTAGTTATAAAAAAGAAGAAGAATATAAGGATAAAATATTAGTATTAGATAATGTACAAGATCCAGGTAATTTAGGTACTATAATAAGAAGTGCATTAGCATTTAATATAGATACAATAATATTAGGTAATGATACTGCTGATTTATATAATTCTAAGGTATTAAGAGGATGTCAGGGTATGAATTTTCATATTAATATTGTTAGAAGAGATATAGAAAAAGAAATAACTAATTTAAAAAAAGAAGGATATAAAATATATATAACTGATGTAAATAATGGAAAAGATATAAAAGATGTAAAAGTAAGTGGAAAATATGCTATAATAATGGGTAATGAGGGAAGTGGCATAAAGAGTAGTATAAAAGACAAAACTGATGAGAAAATATACATAAATATGAATGAAAACTGTGAAAGTTTAAATGTAGCAGTCGCAACGTCAATAATACTATATGAAATAAATAAGTAGGTGTAAATATGGAATTTATAAAAATAGGTAAAATAGTAAATACACATGGTATAAAAGGTGAACTTAGGATAATATCAGATTTTGATTTTAAAGATAGAGTATTTATTAAAGATATGAAAATATATATAGGAAAGAAAAAAGATGAGTTTACTATTAATTCATATAGATTCCATAAAATATATGATATGATAACATTAACAGGATATAATAATATCAATGATGTAGAATATTTAAAAGGGGATTTTGTCTATATAAATGAAGATGATTTAAAATTAAATGATGGAGAAATAATAAAAGATAAGTTAATAGGATTTAAAGTAGTAATAGATAATAAAAATATAGGGAATATAACTGAAATATTAAAAACAAAAGCAAATGATGTTATAAGAGTTGAAAAAAATATATTAATTCCTTATGTAAAAGAATTTATTGAAAATATAGATAAGGATAATAAAACTATTTATATAAAAAATGTAAGGGGGCTATTATAATGAAAATCAAAGTTTTGTCATTATTCCCAAGAATGTTTGATGGAATACTAAATGAATCAATTATAAAAAGAGCAATAGAAGCAAAAAAGGTAGATATAAAGATAGTAGATCTTAGAGATTATAGTAAAGATAAAAATAAAAAAGTTGATGATACAATTTATGGCGGAGGAGCAGGTATGCTTATAAAGTGTGAACCTGTATTTGATGCGATAGAAGATTTAAAAACAAAAAAAACTAAAGTAATAATGATGAGCCCAGATGGTAATAAGTATAATCAAGAAAAAGCCTATGAACTATCTAAAGAAGAAGATGTTATATTATTATGTGGACATTATGAAGGCTTTGATGAGAGAATAAATGAAATAGTAGATGAAAAAATAAGTATTGGAGATTACGTATTAACAGGTGGTGAGATACCTGCAATGGCAATTATAGATTCAGTAACTAGATTACTTAAAGGAGTAATAACAGAAGAGTCTCATTTAAATGACTCGTTTAATAATAATTTGTTAGATTATCCACAATATACAAAACCAAGAGAATATAAGGGAATGAAAGTTCCAGATGTACTATTGAATGGTGATCATAAAAAAATAGATGAGTGGAGATTAAATGAACAAGTTAAAAAAACAAAAGAACAAAGACCTGATTTAATAGAAAAAAATCAAGTAGAAAGAAAAAAAATTGGCAAGTATACATTAATAGATGATAGATCACAAAAACAAATAGATACTATAGAAATTAATGATGCATATAATTTTAAACCAAAAAATAACGTAAAAAAAGAGAATTTAGCATCTATAAGTAAAGTTGTATTAGTAGATCCTTCATTTATAGAAAAAATTGCAAAGAAAAATGTAAATAAGAAATTAAATATATTATTAAAGCAAATTGCCATTGTATTAAATGATGAAACAGATGATGAAGGTGCAGAATACGTATTAGGTGAAATTGATAGATTAGAATCAATTATATTAGGTAATTATTCAAAATATTTAACAAAAGAATATAAAAATTTAATTAAAAATAAATTAATGATGTTAAAAGAAGAAGTAAAATTAAAACAAATGGAGAGATTAAATACTATTGATTATGAAAAGGGGAGAAGTTTATAATGAATATAATTTTAACAGGTGATAGGCCAACAGGAAGACTACATTTAGGACATTACGTAGGATCACTTAAAAATAGACTAAGTTTACAAAACGAAGGTAATTATGATGAAATGCATATTATGATTGCAGATTCACAGGGATTAACTGATAATTTTAATAATCCAAAAAAAATAAAAGATAATGTAGTTGAAGTTGCGATAGATTATTTATCTGTTGGAATAGATCCAAAAAAAGTAAATATATTTATACAATCACAAGTACCAGCACTTACTGAATTAACATTTTATTATATGAACTTAGTAACAGTGTCAAGACTTCAAAGAAATCCAACAGTAAAAAATGAAATAAAACAAAAAAATTTTGATAAGAGTATTCCAGTAGGATTTTTTTGTTATCCAATTAGTCAAGCAGCAGATATAACAGCCTTTAAAGCAAATATTATTCCAGTTGGAGAAGATCAACTTCCAATGATAGAACAGACTAATGAAATAGTATCAAGTTTTAATAGAATATATGGTGAGACACTAATAGAATGTACAGCAAAACTTTCATTATCAAAATTAGAAAAAAGACTTCCTGGTTTAGATGGAAATGCAAAAATGAGTAAATCATTAAATAATTGTATTTATTTATCTGATAGTAGTAAAGAGGTATATGAAAAAGTTATGAGTATGTATACTGATCCAAATCATATAAAAATAGAAGATAAAGGAAAGATAGAAGGTAATATGGTATTTACTTATCTAGATGTATTTGCGAGCGATAATCAAATTGATAAATATTCAGAATTTAAAACTTTAAATGATATGAAAGAAAAGTATAAAAAGGGTGGACTTGGAGACGTTACAATAAAGAAAGTACTATATAATATTTTAGAAGAATTATTAATACCTATTAGAGAAAAGAGAAGATACTATGAAAATAATATAGAAGAGGTATATAAAATATTAGAAGAAGGATGTAAAAGAGCAAATAAAAAGGCAAATGAAACATTAATGGAAGTAAAAAAAGCAATAATGATAGATTACTTTAATTAGTAATAATAAGTTGCTTTTTTATTTGATAAAAAAATATAAATATGATACAATTTACTTGATAAATAAGGAGATTGATATGCTAGTAAGTATAATTGTTCCAGTATATAATGGAGAAAGGTATATAAAAAGATGCCTAGATAGTATTTTAAATCAGGTATACAAAAATATAGAAGTAATTGTTATTGATGATAACTCAAGCGATAATACTAGATTAATATTAAAAGAATATGCCGAAAAAGATAGTAGAATTTTACCACTTTATTCTAGTATAAATAAAGGTGTAAGTTCTGCTAGAAATATACAATCTTCAATGGGAGATTATATTATGTTTGTTGATGCTGATGATCAACTTTTAAGTGATGCAATTAGAAGAATGGTTGATGTAGCAACTAAATATAATTCAGATTATGTAGATAGTTATCAAATAGTAAATTATACAGGAAAAAATAATAAAAAATATATGTTTACTGAAAATAAATTACCAAAAAATACCCTTGTTTTAGGAAATGTTATAAATAATCCTAAAATTATTAATATGTATATGTATATTAAAGGTAAATTAATAAAAAGAGATCTTATAGGAGATAAAAAATTTGATACATCATTTAATGTATATGAAGATCTATTATTTGAATTAGAATTAAAATTAAAAATAATGTTATAATTAATAAACCTATATATATTTATTATCAAAGGGAAGATTCATTAATCAATACTTTAGGAGAGAAACATTTATGTATTTTAAATGTAATTGAAAAGATAAAAAATATGTACTTAAATAGTGATAAAAAAGTTCAAGATGTAGTAGAAGAAATGTTATTTACAAATACTATATTAACACTATTTACTAAAGTTATAAAAAATGAAAAATCAATTGATTATAATACTGATTTATTACATAGATCACTAAATAAACTAGTAGAAATATTTCCAAATTATAAATATAATAAGAACATAAATTTTATTATTAAAAAGTTAGTTAATAAATCTATAATAAATAAGAAAATATTAAGAATAATAATTAAATTAACTTATAAGAAGAATTTTATAAGATTATATTTTAAGATTTTATCAATAAGATATAAGTATAACAATTAACGTTAAATACAAATGAAATTTATAAAAGGTATTGCTTTTTGATATTTATTATGGTACAATCGATATTGCGAGAAAGCAATCCGCTGTTTTTTAATATGATTGTTGGATAAGAAAAGGAGTGATATCGTATGAGTAATATTATTGACAAGATTACTGCAAAACAAATTAATCCTAATGTTCCTGAATTTAGAGTTGGAGATACATTAAGAGTAGATGTTAGAATTATTGAAGGAAAAAGAGAAAGAATACAAGCTTTTGAAGGTGTTTGTGTTGCAAAAAGAAGTGGTGGAGTTTCTGAAACTTTTACAGTTAGAAAAATGTCTAGTGGTATTGGTGTTGAAAGAATATTTCCAGTAAATTCACCAAAAATCGATAAAATAACTGTTGTAAGAAAAGGTAGAGTAAGAAGAGCAAAATTAACTTTCTTAAGAGGTTTTATTGGTACATACAGAATAAAGGAGAGAAAATAAGACTTCAAGTCTTATTTTTGTTATGGAGGATAAAAAATGGGA
>CAPQQE010000002.1:14705-18021 GCA_948687865.1 uncultured Bacilli bacterium | reverse complement strand
TTTAGAACAATAATTAGTTATTTGTTCATAATATTAGTTGTAATATTAATTAGGATATTCTTTATTGATCCAGTTAGAGTAGAAGGAGAATCTATGAATACAACCCTTTCTAATGGAGAGGTAATGATATTAAACAAAATCGTATATAGGAAAAACGATATTAAAAGATTTGATATTGTAGTAGTAGATGAAGGGGATAAAGCTATTATAAAAAGAGTAGTAGGGCTTCCTGGTGACCATTTATATAAAGTTTATTACTTTTATATAAATGGTAAAGAAATGGAAGATCCTTATCCATCAACAGAAACTGATGATTTTTCAATAAATGATATTGGACATACAAAAATACCAGGAGATTGTTATTTTGTAATGGGAGATAATAGAGCAAATTCATTAGATAGTAGATATCCATCAGTAGGTGTTATTAGAAAAAGTCAGATAAAAGGTAGAGCAAAATTAGTAATATGGCCTCTTAATAAAATGGGTAATGTAAAATAAAAGAATAATTAAGATTTAATTATTCTTTTTTTATATCAAATTTTAATTATTATTTATATTATTATTGTGTGACAAATAATTTTATATTATAATTTTAATTAGGTGGTAATATGAAAACAATAGTAGAAGATTTTAATAGAAAAGAATTATATGAATATTATAATAGTAGGATGAATCCCTTTAGTTTTGTAACAACAAAGATTGATATAACAAATGCATATAATTATTCTAGAATTCATAAAAATTTATATGCAACACTTTGTTATGTTTTTACATGTGCTATAAATAAAATTCCTGCTTTTTTATATGCATATGAAGATGGTAATTTTATTAAATATGATAAATTATCAACGAGTTATACTGAAGTATTAGATAATGGTAATGTAGCATTTATTTGTTTGAATCTTGAAAATACACTAGAAGAATTTATTGAATCTAATGAAAGAGTTAAAGAATTATTTAAAGAAAAACAAGAATCAATAGCTGTTAACGATAAAGATTGTGGTGAAGTATGGCTTTCATGTTTACCATGGTTTAAATTCTCAAGTGTAGTTGTACCATTTGATAAATCTATTACCATTCCACAAATTATTTGGGATAAATATGAAATAATAGATAATCATGTATATATAAATGTAATGATTATGGCACATCATGGATTTGTAGATGGATCACATATTGGTTTATTAGTTAAATCAATTAATGAAGAATTAGATAAAATAGACAAGGAATAATACCTTGTTTTTTAAAGAAAAAATCCGGAAAAAATAATTAATATGATATAATATTTAAAGGAAGGGCAACTAAAATGAAAATAAGTGATCTAAAAAAAGAATATGATAAATTACAGGTAAAATATGGTGCTAAGGAATTAGACTCTATATATAATGGTGGATGTGAAGAAAATCCTGACATATGCTTCGTTTTTATGAATCCTACTGGTAAAAATATCGCAAGTGATAAATCATGGAAAGGAAGAAAATCGCCATGGCTAGGAACAAAAAATATATGGAAATTATTTTATAGTGCTAATCTTTTAAGTGAAGATACATTTAATAAAATTCAAGAAAAGAAATCTATAGAATGGGATTACGAATTTTGTGATTATGTTTATGAAGAAATAAAAAGAAATAAATTATTTATTACCAATTTAGGTAAATGTACTCAAATAGATGCAAGACCACTTCCTGATGAAGTACTAAAAAAATATCTTAATTTACTTTTTAAAGAAATTGAAATTATTAAGCCAAAGATAATTATTACCTTTGGAAATCAGGTCAGTTCTATAATATTAAATAAAAAGATATCAGTATCAGAAAATAGAAAAGTTTCTCATGAATTAAAAATTAATAAAACAAAATATAAAGTCTATCCTGTCTTTTATCCAGTGGGTAATGGCATATTTAATATAGATAAATCGATAGAGGATATAAAATGGATTATTGAAAATGAATTAAATTGTGTAAATTCTCATAAATAAAAGTATTTATATATTATTACAAACTTATGGAAAAAGGGTGGTAAAATGAAAAGAAAAGATATAACAATTAGGTCTAGTGCTGCCGAATATTTAACATTTATCGCGGCAACTGGTGATGATAAAGAAGCAATTGAAGTCAGATACGAAGATGAGAATATATGGCTTACTCAGAAAATGCTATCAACTTTATATAATGTAGAAATTAATACAATAAATTATCATATAAAAAAGATATATAGTGATAATGAATTAACAGAGAATTCAACTATTCGAAAATTTCGAATAGTTGGCAGAGAAGGGAATAGAAATGTTTCTAGAGATGTTATTCATTATAATTTACAGATGATTATTGCTTTAGGATTTAAAGTTGACAATGAAAAAGCAGTTCAATTTAGAAAATGGGCAAATGAAATAGTTAAAGAGTATACTATTAAAGGTTTTTCCATGGATGATGAGCGCCTTAAAAATAGTGGATCAATATTAACAGAAAAGTACTTTGATGAACTTTTAGAAAGAATTAGAGAAATACGTTTATCAGAAAGAAGATTTTATCAAAAAGTTACAGATATTTATGCAACAAGTATTGATTATGATAGAAATTCTAAAGTAACTATTGAATTTTTCGAAAAAGTTCAAAATAAGATGCATTTTGCAGTAACTGGTAACACAGCAGCAGAAATTATATACAATAGAGCTGATGCTAATAAAGAGTATATGGGACTTACAAATTGGTCTGATGGACCTAATGGCAAAATAATAAAAAGTTGCAAAAATAACTAAGAATAATTAAATTTTTATTAAGTAGTTGAAGAGTAATTACATAAGTTAAGAATATAGGAAGGAGGTATAGTAATGAAAATAATTTTAGCATCTTCATCAAAACAAAGACAGGATATATTTAAAATGATAGGACTAAAATATGAAGTTGTAACTAGTGAAATTGAAGAAGAATCTAACGAAATTAAACCTGATAAGTATGTAGAAGAACTCTCATTAAATAAAGCTAAATCAGTATCAAATCAAATTGAAGAAAAAGCAATTATTATAGCAGCGGATACAATTATATATTCTAATAATAAAAAATATGAAAAACCAAAATCAAAAGAAGAAGCATTTAATAATTTAAAAGAATTATCAGGAAATGTAAATACAGCTTATACGGGAATAACAATAATAGATTTATATCAAGAAAAAGCAATAACTTTTTCCTCAAAAACAGATGTATATTTTAAAAATATAACAAATGAAGAAATAAATTGGTATGTTGAAAACGAGTGTAAGATATTTAAATATTGTGGTTATGTTGCTTTGGGGAAAGCTTCAATATTTATAGACAAG
>CAPQQE010000002.1:13503-14695 GCA_948687865.1 uncultured Bacilli bacterium | reverse complement strand
AGATAGATGGAGACTATAATACTTTACTAGGGATATCTCCAAGTGTTATATTTGAAAAGTTAAAAGAGTTAGGTTATAGTATAAGAGATTTTGACTTTGAAGAAGTAGGTGAAAAAAATGGGTAGATTAGAAACAACTTTATGCTTATTGAAAAGAGATAATGAAGTATTACTGGCCATGAAAAAAAGAGGATTTGGTGAAGGAAAATATAATGGTGTTGGTGGTAAAATAGAGCAAAATGAAACGCCAGAAGAAGCAATGATAAGAGAAACACAGGAGGAAATAAATGTAACACCACTCAAATATGAAAAAGTTGGATTAATAGAATTTGATGAATATTGTAAAGGAAACAAACAAAATCTAGTATTTCATTTATATATGGTATATGATTGGGAAGGAATTCCATCAGAAAGTGAAGAAATGGATCCAAAATGGTTTAGTATAAATAATATTCCATATAATAAAATGTTTACAGATGATAAATACTGGTTACCCTTAATTTTAGAAGGAAAAAAATAAGAGCATATTTTGAATTTGATAAAGATTGGAATTTATTATCAAAAAATATAGAAGATTTAAATAAAAATTTAACAATTGTAATAGATGGACAAGCAGGTAGTTGTGGTAAAGGGAAAATTTGTGGTTATTTAGCTAAAAAAGATAATTTTGTGATTTCTACTAATAATTGGTCTAGTAATGCAGGACACACATTTGTAGATAAAAATGGAGATAAAGTAATTGTAAGTCATTTGCCAATTGCTTTGGTAAATCCAAAAACGAAATTGGTAATAAATGCTGGAGCAATAATAACTCCTGAAATTTTATTTAATGAAATTGATAAATATAAAGATTTAATTGGCAACAGAAAAATTTATATAGATTCTAGAGCTATGATTATTCAAGAAAAGCATAGAGAAATAGAAAAAAATAATATTAAAAGTGGTTCTACTTTTAAAGGATGCGGAGCTGCATATGCTGATAAAGTAATGAGGGGACAAGATGTTATACTTGCAAAAGAATATTTTGAATCTATCAATAGTGAGTTTAAGAATATGATTGAAATAGTAGATACTGCAACGTTATTAAATGAAACATTTGAGGATATATTAATTGAAGGAGCACAAGGACAAGATTTAGATATTAATCATGGATTAGAATATCCTAATGTAACAAGTAGAATGTGCAGCGCTAG
>CAPQQE010000002.1:10144-13493 GCA_948687865.1 uncultured Bacilli bacterium | reverse complement strand
ATATATGATTATAAGACCTTATCCGATAAGAATAAGTAATCAAACTATTATTGGTGATATATATAGCGGTGATTATGCTGATAGTAGGGAAATTACTTGGGATGAGGTTGCTAAAAGATGTGGTTATAAGGGTACTTTAGAGGAATATACTACTGTTACAAAGAAGAAAAGAAGAGTTTTCGAAATGAGTTGGAGTAGACTAAAATATAGTGCTATGATAAATAAACCAACTGGGATAGTGCTAAATTTTGCTCAGTATATTGATTGGAACGCATATAAATGTAAAGATTATAAAGGGTTACCTATAAAAGTAAAAGAATTTATTGCTAAAATAGAAGAAGAAACACATATTCCTGTTATAATAATTGGCACAGGCGAGAGTGAATCTGATATTATTGATTTAAGAAAATAATTTTTAATAATAAGGAAAGAAGTGATCAAAATGTCAAAAAATATTAAAAATAATGATACAAAAAGTTTTCCTATCATTTCCATTAACTGGTTGATTACGACATTTAAGAACATAGAAAAGAGGTATTATATTTGAATAACAAATTAGAAACAATATCAAATTTATTTGAAGGTAAGGAAATAAGAAGCATTTGGGATAGTGAAAAAGAAGAGTATTATTTTAGCGTTGTCGATGTAATAAGTGCATTAACTGAAGCAAAAATCCCAAGAAATTATTGGAGCGATTTAAAAAGAAGATTAATTGATGAAGGAAGTGAACTGCACGAAGAAATCGTGCAGTTGAAAATGAAGGCTCAGGATGGTAAAAATCGTATAACTGATACTTTAGATACAAAAGGAATATTAAGATTAATTGAATCAGTTACAAGCCCAAAAGCAGAACCTTTTAAAATGTGGCTTGCAAATCTTGGAAGTGAGAGAATTGATGAAGTGTTTGATCCTGAAATTGCAATAAATCGAGCTGTAAATTACTATCGCAATAAAGGATACTCTGATGAATGGATTAAAGCTAGACTTACAGGAATTGTAGATAGATTTAAACTTACAGATGTATGGAAAGAAGGAGGTATAACCAAACCGATAGAATATGCTTTACTTACAAATGAAATCTATAAATGCTGGTCTGGAATGAAAGCAGGCGAGTATAAATCATATAAAGGATTAAGAAAAGAATCACTTCGAGATAATATGACCGATATAGAAGTAGCACTTACAAACATAGGAGAGATTGCAATAAGAGATATTGCAAGACAAGAACACCCACAAGGACTAACAGAAAATTTGAAAGTTGCTAAAAGAGGTGGAAGCGTTGCAAAAGGTACAAGAGATTTATATGAAAAGGAGACAAATAAATCTGCAATATCTAAAGAAAATGCACTTAATTATCAATATGTTGATGAGCAACCAAAAATAGAAAGTACAATTAATGGGTAAACGAAAAAATTAAAATTGCACATTTAATATTAAAAGTATTTAAATACATAATTAAGTTGGAGTGTGATTGTATGATTAAATATAATATCGAAGAATTAAGAGAAAAATTAGAAGACGTAGATGAAATAAGTTTTATAAAAATAGACAGAAGAAAACCTAGTGAAGAAAGAATATTAGATTTTTTGACTAAGGTTAAAAATCCATATATATTTAAAGTGAATTGTAAATTAGTTAGAATACGTTTTTCAGAAAACACAGATTTAACAGCAGAAAATTTTTAGGTACTGGTACTGTTATGGGAGTACCAATTTGGAATTGTGAATGTGATGTATGCAAAAGCACAGATAAGAAGGATAAGAGATATAGAAGTTCATTATTAGTAAAGATTAATGATAAAAATATAATAATAGATTTTGGACAAGATTTTAGGAATCAATTAATTGAGAATAATATAAAGAAAATAGACTATACTTTTTTGACTCATGCACATAGGGATCATTGCGGTGGAGTAGAAAATCTTGCTACTGCTGAAAATGTAATATTTATGGCACCTAAAGATGTATTAGAAGAATTTAATGAATTGCAAGGATCTTCAAGAGATTGGCTTACCACTAGAAATAAGACAATATCAATAAAAGAATTTAGATCATTTTCTATAGATGATATAAATATTGAAACTGTAAAGCTTGAACACAAAAAAGATTGGGGCGCTGATGTTCCTTGCTATGGATATATATTTAGTTCTGATAATTTTAAATTTGCATATATGAGTGATTTTAATAGAATTTTAGAAATAGAAAAATTAAAGAACTGCGATTTAATAGTTTCTGATGGTAATGGTTTAAATAATAAAGGACATGGACATATTGGTATAAATGGCAGCATAGAATTATTTAATATATTAAAACCTAAAAAAATGATATTAACACATCTTACTCATAAAATGTCATACAAAGATGCATCTGCATATGTAAAAAAATATGGAAATATTGATATTGCATACGATGGTATGGAATTAAAATTATAGGTATTATAAGTTGTTTGATCAAACCCTTATAAATAAAAGATTTTCCTTAATTTTAGGTCTTGCATGTTTTCATTGAAAATGTGTTAAAATTATTAAAAAATGATAAAATTATAGTGATTTTAATAATATTTATGATGGGAATTAGAAAGGTGATTACGACTTTGTAACCCCCTATAAAATTTATAGCAAAATAAAGAAAAGAGGTGAATATATGGCAAATAAAATAATTGAAGTTCAAAACGTTAAAGTTAGTATAACAAATATGAATGATAATGATTATATTTGTATTTCGGATTTTACGAAATTTAAAGAAGGCAAATCTTCATCAGATGATATTATAAGAAATTGGTTAAGAAATAGAATTACTCTAGAATTTTTAGGAACTTGGGAATCAATATATAATTCAAATTTTAATTCCGTCGAATTCGACGGGTTTAAAAATGAGGCTGGGCTTCATACATTTACACTTAGTGTTACTGAGTGGTGTGATAAAACAAATGCAATTGGTATATATTCGAAACGAGGTAAATATGGTGGAACATATGCTCATAAGGATATTGCTTTTGAGTTTGCTTCTTCTATCAGTCCAGTCTTTAAACTATATTTAATAAAGGAATTCGAAAGGTTAAAAGAGTTAGAAAACAATAATAGAGAATGGAATGTAAAAAGAATTTTGACTAAGAATAATTATCTTATTCATACAGATACTATTAAAAATTATATACTACCTGACAATGATTATTATAAAGATAGAGATTGGATAAAATATGCAGAAGAAGCAGATATTCTGAATGTAGCCTTGTTTAATACAACGGCTAAAAAATGGAGAGAACTTAATCCTAATTTGGCAAAGAATTCAAATGTTAGAGATTTTGCCTCAATAAATGAATTAACTGTACTATCAAATTTAGAGTCGCA
>CAPQQE010000002.1:9819-10134 GCA_948687865.1 uncultured Bacilli bacterium | reverse complement strand
CAATTAATTAAAGATGGTAAAAGTAAAGAAGAAAGATTTGAAATATTGAGTGGTATTGCTAAGTATCAACTTAATATACTTAACAATGCCGAAAAGATAAAATCACTAGAGGATATTAAAGAACATGAAGAGTGAAGAATTTCAAGAATTAATTCAAGATATGGGTAATTGCAGTAAGTGTACAAATTTGAAATGTGAAGATAAGTCTTTAGTTAATATTTATCAAGATTATGATTTTTGTACTAATATTCCTTCAATTTGGACCGACTGGTTTAATAGGCTAGAGTCAGACATTATGATTATAGGTCAGGATTG
>CAPQQE010000002.1:0-9809 GCA_948687865.1 uncultured Bacilli bacterium | reverse complement strand
GATTGGGGACCATATAGTGATATGGAAAAGTTTCACAAATTATTAAATAAAGATAAAAGTAATTGGAGAATATTAATAGAATCAGAAAAAAGTAATACTAAAAAAATATTAGATAATTTTATTAGGGAGTCTTCAAATAATGCATATACTTTAGATAATATTTATATAACGAATGCTATAATGTGTGCAAGACAAGGTGAGAATTACAGAGGAAATAATATCAATTTGAAAAAGTCTACATTAAATTGTAGTGAGTATCTTTTAAGACAAATTGAAATTGTTAAACCAAAAGTTATTTTAACTTTAGGTTATTATCCCCTAATGTCTTTATCTAAAATATTTGAATTTGATATCGAGAAAACATTAAAAGAAACAATCATGAAACAACCAGAAATTTTAATAAATGATTTTGTAATAATACCACTATATCATCCCGTTGCGCAAGTAAAAAAAGAAGAACAATTAAAACAGTATAAGAGAATATGGAAGTATATAGATTTAGAACATTGAAGAAGGTGTAAAAAATGAGTAAAAAGATAAAGGAAAGAGAAAGAAATATTGTAAGAAACAATTATGTTTCCATGATTGACAAATTAAATGACAGTTTTGCTGATAATGGTTGGGCAGATGGCTATGCCGATTTACCAAGTGATCATGAAGAAATTATAAATCAACTTTACGATAAAGTTCCTAACGCCGATTTAATTAGATATTTGGATTTATATTTACAAGGTTATGAACTTGGTTGTTTTATGAGTGAAGAAGCTGAAAATATATATGATGAGGATGGTGAATTAAAGGATGATTATAATTTAGATACTTGGGACCATACAGATGAAGCAAGGCAATTAGTATTAAAATATTTATCAAGTAGAAAACAAAAGAAAGAAATTGAATAAAAGTAAAGGGTAAAATAAAATCAATATCAAATTATATACAAATCAATATGTAAAATCATAGTTAAGGTATTAAAAATAAAGAGTTTACTTTGGGTAAAATTTTGCATACTTGTTTAAGTTAAAGAAAAGGAGATAAGAATTATGGTAAGTTATGAAGGAATATTTTTTGAGGGGGAAACAGTAGATTTTATTCATTCTTTAGAAAAAAATAGATTACCGATTGTTAATGATAAAATTCACTGTACATTTAAGTATAATCCGTCAGAAGATGAGATATTTGATGAATTAGTTGGAAAGGAAATTGAAGTGTTAATAATTGGCTATGGAAATGATGGAAATAATAGTGGATTTGAAGTACAACTTCCTTCTGATATAATGAAATATTATATAAATTATGACGAAGAAGAACCAAGTAAATTAAAAAAAGTTCATATTACTGCTTCATTATCAGAAGATGCCAAGTCCTCAAAAACTAAGGATTTAAAATTTGAGAAATTACCTGATTCTTATACAGTAAAAGGTAGATTTGGTTATTGGATTAAAGAAGATAACACCGAGTATATATCATATGATAGATATAAGACAATCAGTAGTAAAAGCCAAAAGATTTAATAAATAGAGTTAAAAAGAAAGTTAAATAAATGGATAATCGAAAAAATTTGACAATCAATTCGTTCATTACGATTTAATTAAGAACATCAGTAAACCCTTATAAATAAAGGAATTACACGATTATAATTCTTACACATTTTAGTTGGAAAAGTGTTAAGATTATTGGAAATTTATAAAAATTTAGTGATTTCGGAGACATTTATGATAAGAATTAGATAGGCTATTACGACATTTAAGAACATAAGAGAGGTGAATATATAATTATGAAAAACGATTTGCAGATAACTACTCACGACTTTTTAATATATCGTGATGATAACAATGATGTTAAAGTAAATGTGTTATTAATTAATAATGATATTTGGTTAACACAAAATTTGATTGCTGAATTATTTGGAGTAGGAAGAAGTACTATAACAGAGCATATAAATAATATTTTAAAGGATGGTGAACTATTAGAAAATAACACCGTCGGAAAAACCGACGTTGATAATTCAAAAAAACCTGTAAAAATATATAATTTAGATATGATTATTGCTGTAGGTTATAGAGTTAATTCAAAAAAGGCAACAAATTTTAGAATATGGGCAACAAAAGTGTTAAAAGAATATTTGATTACTGGAGTTGTTATGGATGATGAAAGATTAAAAAATCCAAATTATATTTTTGGAGAAGACTATTTTGAAAAAACATTAGAAAGAATTAGAAATATTCGATCTAGTGAGAGAAGATTTTATCAAAAAATTACCGATATATATTCCTCTTGTAGTGTTGATTATGACAAAGATTCTGAAATAACAAAGACATTTTTTAAAACTGTACAGAACAAACTTCATTATTCTGTAACTGGAAATACAGCAGCAGAAATTATCTATAATAGAGTTGATGCTGATAAGGATAATATGGGCCTTACGAATTGGACAGGTTCTCCTGACGGACCTATTTATAAATATGATGTTGATATTGCTAAAAATTATTTAACAGAAAAGGAATTAAAAAACTTAAATAGGATAGTTACCATGTATTTAGATTATGCTGAATTACAAGCAGAAAATCATAATGCAATGACAATGCAAGATTGGGTAGAAAAATTAGATGTATTTTTACAATTTAATGGGCAAGAAATTTTGCATAATGCTGGTAGTATTTCTCACAATGTAGCTCAAGAATTAGCATATAAAGAGTATTATAAATTTAAGAAAAAACAAGATGAATTATTTATATCTGATTTTGATAAATTTATTGAAGATATAAAATTATTAGAAAATGTAGGAAATAATAAAGATTAGTTAAAAATTTGCACATTTAACATTAGATATATTTAAATATATAATCAAGTCGGAGTGTGATTTTATGAAGAAATATAATATTGAAGAATTAGCGGAAAAGTTAGAACGTTGTAGAAACGTAAATCTTGATGATGTAAAATTAGAAGATGTAGATGAAATAAGTTCTATAAAAATAGATAGAAGAAAACCTAGTAAAGAAAGAATATTAGATTTTATTATGAAAGCAAAGAATCCTTATATATTTAAGGTAAACGGAAAATTAGTTAGAATTAGATTTTCAGAAAACACAGATTTAACAGCAGAAGATAGTCTGACTAATGTATTAAAGAATTTATATAGATAAATGAGAGAGGTGTAATATGAATACTATAGAAAAAACTTTGGAATATCATGAATTGTTGATGGTTTATTCTGATACATCGAAGTATAATGATGATACATTGCCAAATGGTTTTCATTATGAATTTTATAGGCCAGGTGATGAGAAGGAATGGGCAATTATTCATATGAAATCAGGAGAATTCATGAGTATGGATGAGGGATTAAAAATATTTAATGATTTTTACACTCCTTTTATTGATGAACTTTCAAAAAGATTATTTTTTGTTGTAAATGGGAATGGAGAAAAGATTGGAACAGCGACAATTTCATTATTAAAAGAAAAAGAATATGGTTATAATGCAGTAGTAGATTGGCTTGCAATAATAAAAGATTATCAAGGTTATCACTTGTCTAAACCTATGATTAATAAATTTATAAAATTGGCGAATGAATTAGGACATAAAAAATTATTATTGCACACTCAAACTCATACGTGGCTAGCAGCTAAATTGTATTTAGATTTAGGTTTTGAACCATTTAATATAGATGAAGATATAAAAGGATGGCAAATTTTAAAATCAATTACTAAACATGGTAAATTAAGAGATATCAATGAAATACCAAAAAGCAATATGTATTTTGATGTAGCATTGAAAACTAAAGCAAAACTAGATGAATTATTTGGCGATAATTATGAATATTCAATATGGCATAAAAATGGTAGACATGATGTAGAGGTAAATTATAATGGAACATTATATAAGTATAAGTATTATGATGAGGACAATAATTTTTGGTTAGAAGAAGATAGTCAAAATTTAAAAAGGAAGTGATTTAAATGGATAATCGACAAAATACGACAATCAACTGGTACCCAGGGCACATGGCAAAAACTAAAAGGGAAATAAAAGAAAAGTTAGATCTCATCGATATTGTATATGAGGTTATTGACTCTAGAATACCTATTTCATCTAAAATAAAAGATATAGATGAGATTACAAAAAATAAACCTAGAATTATAATAATGACTAAAAGTGATTTATGTGATGTAAACAAAACTAATAAACATATCAAATATTATGAAAATTTAGGTTATAAAGTAGTATTAGTTGATCTTATTAACAATAAAAATATTGATAAGATAAAAGAAATTACAGATGAAGTTTTAAGCGATATAAATCAAAAAAGAGAAAGTAAAGGATTAAAAGTAAGAACAGCAAGAGCGCTTATTATAGGTATACCAAATGTTGGTAAATCAACTCTAATAAATCGCTTAGCAGGTAAAAAAGTAGTAGGAGTAGGAGATAAACCAGGTGTTACTAAGCAAATAAGTTGGATTAGAATTAGTAAAGATGTAGATTTAATGGATTCTCCTGGAATACTTTGGCCAAAGTTAGATAATGAAACTCAGTCTCTTAATTTAGCATGTTTTTCTGCAATTAAAGAGGAAATTCTGCCAATAGATGAAGTCGCTTGTTATATTCTTAAATATATGTTTTATAATTATAAGGACAACTTGCAAGAAAGATATGGTATTATAGAATTAGATGAGGAAGATTATAGTGAAGCATATGAAATAATTGGAAGAAAAAGAGGTTGTTTAGTTAAAGGTAATGAAGTTGATTATGATAAAGTATCAAAAATAATAATAAAGGATTTAACAGAAGGGTATTTAGGTAAGGTAACATTTGATGATTAATATGTATGAATATGAAGAAAAAATTAATGAAGAAGGTTATAACTATATAGGTGGAACTGATGAAGCAGGTAGAGGACCCCTTGTTGGTCCTGTAGTCGCAGCATGTGTAGTTTTTCCTAAAGGATATAAAAACGATCTAATAAATGATTCAAAAAAAATATCTGAAAAGAAAAGAGAACAATTATATGATATAATAGTAAAAGATGCACTTAGTTATGGTGTTGGAATAGTATCTGCGAAAGAAATAGATGAGATTAATATTTATGAAGCATCAAGAAAGGCTATGATAATATCATATAATGAAGCAAAGAAGAAAATAGATATAGATTATTTGTTAACAGATGCTATGCCAATAGATAGTTTAGATATACCTGTTATGAAAATAATTAAGGGTGATGCTAAAAGTGTAACAATAGCCGCAGCATCTATAATTGCAAAGGTTACAAGAGATAGAATTTTATATGACTTAGATAAGAAGTATCCAGAGTATGAGTTAAAGAAACATAAAGGATATCCAACAAAAAGACATATAGAATTAATAAATAAATATGGAGTGTTTGATGAATATAGAACTACATATAAACCAGTAAAAGATGTTATTGATAGGGGAATATTTAGAGTAAATAGCAAATAAATATATATGAAAGGACTTGATTTAATGACTAAAAATTTAGTAATAGTTGAATCTCCAGCTAAAAGTAAAACAATAGAAAAGTATTTAGGAAGTGGATACAAAGTATTATCGTCCAAAGGACATATAAGAGACTTAGCCACTAAAGGTAAATATGGACTTGGTGTAGACATAGAAAATGGTTTTACACCTACATATGAAGCAATTAAGGGTAAGAAAAAAGATATAACAGCATTAAAAAAAGAAGTTGATTCATCAGAAAAAGTTTATCTAGCAACCGATCCAGATCGCGAAGGAGAGGCAATATCTTGGCATTTAAAAGATGCACTTGATATAAAAGATGATAAATATGAGAGAATAGTATTTAATGAAATAACTAAAGATGCTGTTACTAATTCTTTTAAGAATTCTAGAAAAATAGATGATTTAATGGTTAGAAGTCAGGAAACCAGAAGAATATTAGATAGAATAATAGGTTTTAGATTAAGTAAACTTATGCAATCTAAAACAGGTGGAAAAAGTGCAGGTAGAGTTCAATCTGTTGCTTTAAAATTAGTAGTAGATAGAGAAAATGAAATAAAAAAATTCACTCCTGAAGAATACTGGACTATAAAGGCAATATTTACAGAATTTGAAGCAAATTTATTTGGATTTAAAGATGATACTAAGTTAGAGATAAAAGATGAAATAGAAGCGAAAGAAATAACAAATAAACTTTCTAATAGTTATAAAATAGAATCTTCTGAGAAGAAAAATAAAAATAAATCTTCAAAACCTCCATATATAACAAGTACTCTTCAGCAAGATGCATCAAATAAACTTAACTTTACATCCAAAAAAACAATGAGTATAGCACAAAAATTATATGAAGGTATTAATATTGGATCAGAAACAGTAGGTTTAATAACATATATGAGAACAGATTCAGTTAGATTATCTGATGAATTTATAGGTAGTGCTCTAAAATATATTGAAGTTAATTTTGGTAAAGAATATGTTGGATTTGCTAAAAAATCTAAAAAGACTGAAAATGTACAAGATGCACATGAAGCAATAAGACCAACAAGTATAACAAGAACTCCTGATTCAATAAAGGAGTATTTAACGAATGATGAATATAAACTATATAAAATGATTTACTCTAGAGCACTTTCATCGCTTATGAAAGATGCTAAGCAACAATTAACTACAGTAATACTTAATAATAATGACTATAAATTTAAGATTAATGGAAGTGTAATTACTTTTGATGGATATTTAAAAGTATATAGTGAATATGAAAAAAGTGAAGATAAAATATTACCAGATTTAGATAAGTATAAAACAGATGTACTTATAACAGATAAAGTAGAATCTAAACAACATTTTACTGAACCACCTGCAAGATATACTGAAAGTTCACTTATTAAGGAAATGGAAAAGTTAGGAATAGGTAGACCATCTACATACGCTACAACAATGAGTACAATAGTAGATAGAGGTTATGTAAATATAGTTGATAAAAAATTTGTACCAACTGAAATTGGGATAGAAACTACAAATAAATTACAGGAATTTTTTAAAGATTTAATAAATGTAAAATATACAGCACAGATGGAAGATAATCTAGATAATATTGCAAATGGAGAAATCGTTTGGAATAAATTATTACAAGAATTTTGGGAGGACTTTGAACCTATGGTAAAAGATGCATTTGATAATATGGAAAAGAAAGCACCAGAAGAAACTGGAGAAATTTGCCCTGATTGTGGTAAGCCGCTTGTAAAAAGAAATGGTAGATATGGTGAATTTGTGGCATGCTCTAATTATCCGGAATGTAAATATATTAAAAAAGAAGAAAAAAAATCTGTAGAAGTTTGTGATTGTATAAAATGTGGAAATAAGATAGTTGAGAGAAAAACTAAAAAAGGTAAGATTTTCTATGGATGTTCAAATTTTCCAAAATGTAAAGAAGCATACTGGGATTTACCAATAGGAAAGTTATGTCCAGAATGTAATAGTATGTTAGTTACTAAAAATGATGAAGTAAAATGTTCAGCATGTGATTATAAAGAAAAATAGAGGTAGTTTTATGAATGAAATGTTTGATGTATTAAATGAATATGGAGAGTTTACAGGAATAGTAAAGAGTAGAGAGGCTTGTCATAAAGAAGGTTTATGGCATAGAGCAGTTGTAGTTTTCTTTATAAATAGTAAAGGTGAAGTATTACTACAAAAAAGAAGTGCAAATAAAAAAATGTGGCCAAATCTTTGGGATATTTCAGTAGGTGGCCATGTACTTTCTTCTGAACTAGGATTTCAAACTGCTATAAGAGAGACAAAAGAAGAAATAGGAATAGATATAAAGAAAGAAGAACTCTTATCAATAGGAGGAACTACATCAAATGTAGTTAAAGAGGGAATGATAGATAAACATTATAATGAATATTTCGTTGTATATAAAGATGTTAATATAGAGGATATAAAACTTCAGGAAGAAGAAGTATCAGATATTAAATGGTTTACTAAAGAAGAATTTCTTAAGAAGATAAATAATAATTATGAAGATTTAACTGGAAAATATGGACTTTGGGAATATTTAAAGGTATATTTTGAATATGTAAAATAATTATGAAATATTGGTTTATAATCAATATTTTTTATTTTTTTGAAAAAAATTAAAAAAAGTATTGACAAAAAGAAATGTTATTAATATAATGTTAATAACAAGTGAGAAAACTTGTTTGAAAATAAAAAATGTTATTAACATTATATTAATAAAAAGATAATGACTATATAAAATAGGATAGTTTAATAAAATATAAAATTATCTATATTATATCCTAACCTAGGAGGATGTAATAATTTATATATAAAAGATTATTTTGATTTATTTTAAAATATGTTATTAACAAAATATTAAAAAGAAAGAAGGAATTTAAATGAAAACAATAAATAATAAAGTAGAGGAATTAAAAAATATAAAAAGATTAGTAATAGTAGTAGATATGGTAAAAGGATTTGTGGAAGAAGGGAAACTTGCTGCTCCAAGTATTAATAGGATAGTTGATAAACAGATAGAATTACTTGATGAAGCAATAAATAGTGATGATGCAGCAGTAGCATTCATAAGAGATTGTCATACAGAAAACTCTGCCGAGTTAAAAAGATATGATGCACACTG
The DNA here is from genome assembly GCA_948687865.1 of uncultured Bacilli bacterium. The sequence continues at coordinate 1,195 of CAPQQE010000002.1, read as the reverse complement.
CTTAAAAGGAACAGAAGAATCAGAAGTTATAGATAAACTAAAGCCATTTCAAAAATTCGCATTAGAATATTTTAAAAATAGTACAAATTTTATATTCGCACCAGGAATGCAAAGTGATTTGTTATCTTTTGAAAAATTAAAAAGTGTAGAACTTATTGGATGTTTATCAGAAGTATGTGTCGAAAATGGAGCAATTGGTACAAGAACATTCTTTGATCAATATGACAGGGATATAGATGTATGTGTATATGAAGATATGATTGATACATTTGATGCACCTGGTCATAATGCAGATGAAGTTACAAAAAATGCTATTGAACGTATGAAAGCAAATGGGATAAAAATATTAAGTTTAAAAAAGGATGGTGAATAACATGAAAATATATAATGGACATGAAAGACTTCCAAGAAATTATTCATTAATGTCAGATGAATATGAATTTACTATGGCAAATGGATACTTAATAAATGGAAAAGAAAAAGAAGAAGCAGTATTTGATATATTTTTTAGAAAAGTTCCAAATAATGGTGGATATGCTATTATGGCAGGTCTTGATAAGGTAATACCATATATAGAAAATTTAAAATTTGATGAAAGAAAATTAGATTATTTTAGAAGAAATGGTTATCCAGAAGAATTTATAAATTATTTAAAAGACTTTAAATTCACAGGAGACATATATGCTATTCCAGATGGTACACCAGTATTTCCAAATGAACCAATTGTAACAGTAAAAGCTCCGTTAATAGAAGCTCAAATTGTTGAGACTACACTACTTTCAATTGTAAATGGTGCTATGGAACATGCAACAGGAGCAAGAAGAATTATTGAATCAGTTCCAGAAAATGTAGGAGTAATGGAATTTGGAGCAAGAAGAGCTGATGGACCAGAAGCAGGAGTAGATGCATCAATATATGGTATTATGGCTGGTTGCATAGGAACTAGTAATATGCATGCAGCAGATATGTTAAATATAAAAGCAATGGGGACAATGGCTCATAGTTATATAGAATCATTTCCATCAGAATATGAAGCATTCTTAGCGTATGCTAAAGTATATCCAAATAATTGTATGCTATTAATAGATACATATGATACTTTAAAAAGTGGAGTAATAAATGTAATTAGAACATTTAAATATATGGAGGAAAATAATATTCCAACAGATCATATTGGAGTACGTATAGACTCTGG
>CAPQQE010000001.1:25548-67579 GCA_948687865.1 uncultured Bacilli bacterium | reverse complement strand
AAGTCTGTCTTAGTTTGATTTACTTTTATCTCTTCTTTTTTATCTATCTTTTTTGAAAATGCTGTATTAGTTATACTTAATTCATATAATCTTTCAGCTTCTTCTATTGGTAAATTGCATTTCTTTATAACTATCTTATCATTGTCTAATTCAATAGTTACATAATCACCTTTATATACTCCAATATCAAATAATAGTTTTCTTGGAACTGGTAACTTATCATTTAATTTTCTAACTTCCATTTATTTCACCTTTTTCTTTTTTAATCATTTCTTATTTCTAAAAATAAAGTAGAGTGCTTATCTGCTTCATGTAATAACCAAGCTAATTTACATTCTTTCATATTATATGACTTATTATTATCTACTGCTACTCCATCATGTATTCTTATTGCTTGATACTCTTCTCTAGATAATGTCATAAATTTAGTAATTAAATATAATGAATTATCTGCATGGTCTAAATATGTTTTAATGTTTTGATTATATTCATATGGTTGAGATGGACCATAACCATATTGTTTTTGTCTTTCTGTAGGTTCTTTAGGTAAGTACAATGGTTGAGACATTGATTCTCCTACTTTACCTAAATCATGAAACATGCAAACTAATACTGCTTGAGAATCTGATATTTCACTTTGCAATTCATTTGCATCTCTTAATCTAATAAATTCATCTAATACTGACATAGAATGTAATATTAAGCCATGTTTACAAGACATATGATATTTAGTTGAAGCTGGCGTTGTAAGATACTGAGTTTTTTCTTCTGCAAATAATCTTAAATTATTAAAAGATTGTAATCTAGTTTCATCTGTAAACATTGACATTCTTTTTAAGTATTCTTCTTTAATTGGTTGTGGTAATTCATCTAATCTTGACATGTTATTCATCTCCTTCTTCATAATATTCTTCATCTTCATCTGAGTCGTCTTCTTCAATTAATGTTTTTAAAGTTTCATTTGATTCATTATTGATTTGTTTTAATAATTCTTCTTTATTTAATTTGCTTTCTTGCTTAGCATAATTGTCTTCTTCATTACCATAATTTTCAAAAACTATTTCTCCTTTTTCTTTAAGGATTTCAATATATAACGTATCTAGTGTCTCTATTTTATAAAAGAAATATGGTTCATTTACATTGCTTCTTGATTTTGAAGTAAGTATTAATGTGAAATATTTTTTAGTAGGCAATATACTGATTAAAGATTTACTTACTTTTAATCTTGTGTCGTCTGTCTCGATATAGTCATAATCCATTATATCATATTTATCTTCTATATAAAAGACTCTGTTTATTCCATATCTTGATATTACTTCTTTGTATTTATTATAATTCTCACTGTCTTCTTTTTCAAATTGACTCGCATTATATATCTTCATGTTCATCTCCTCCAAAATCAAAACCTTCTTTATCTTTTGATAAAATATCGAATAATTTTAATTGATTTTTATTATCTATATACTTACAATGAATATTATGTTTTTCATTATCATCATAACTTAACATTAATTTTTTGTTTTGTAAATATTCTAACTTTACATATGTATTACAATTTTCACATACCATATGTGCTTCAAAGTTTTTACAAGAATTTCTTAGTGTTCTTAAAGAGACATTAAGTAATAATCTTTCAAACGATTTAGTTTGCCACTCTTGATAACTATCAAGTTTACGTTTACATTTTGGACACTTTTGTACTACTAAATTTATTTCTGGTAAAACAATATCGTACATTCCCATTACTTAATGCCTCCTTATTATTTATCTTTTATTTATTATAAATTTTATACCAGTTCTGTCTTCTCCATCAATGTTGATATTAACGAATGCTGGTATAGCATATAAATCTAATCCACTTGTAGCTACGAATGATCTTGCTATAATTATTGACTTAACTAATTGATTTACTGCTCCTGCTCCAATAGCTTGTAATTCTACTGAATTTGCTCCCTCTTCGAATTGTTTTGCAATTGCTCCTGCAACTGATTTTGGTTCTGAATCTGCTTTAATTTTTAAAGTGCTATTCATAATAAATTCCTCCTTGTTTTGTTTTATATTTTGGTTTTTAATATAAAATATTAAATGCAATAATTTTTAACATTTATAGATTTAATTTTATAAATTAAAAGCTTTATCTATTGCATCTAATTCTTCTTGTGTTAACCTATTATTTTTAATGCAATTATTTCTAACTCGTTTGTCTCTATATTTAAATCTTATTAATTGTTCTCTTGTGAAATAGCCTTTAGATAATAGATTATATTTATCTGTTTTTAATGTTTCATTAATTAATTTGTTTACTGAATTCGTTATTCTATCTTCATAGAATCCATATTTATATGCTACTTTACGTTTAACAGAAGGATCGTACCTTCCAGTTTGTGGGTCTCTTGCTAACATCCATATTGATATAAGGTGATATGCATTTTCTGTAGTCCAATTATTTCTGCCATCTGGTAATTTATCTACGTCGTATTTTAAATGTACTAATAATGGATCTTCAGAACAACAAACATTTGCTTTTTGATTTTTCAAATTTTCAGCTTCTATCTTTAAATCATGTTCTGATATTATTGATGAAATGATCTTGTTTTGATTAATACAATTGGATCTTTCTTCATTAGTTTCTACATTTTTGTTTAAATAAGTAAATGCTCTTAATATCATGTTGTCAAATTTCTGTTGATTAAACTTTTTCTTTTTAGATATCATTTGTAAACCTCCTTTTAATTTTTTATTTTAAATAATGCAAAAATTAATAAAAAATTAAAAAGCTTAAGAATTAATCAAAAGCTTTTTATAATATAATATCATTATTTTAATAATAAAGTTAATCAGAATTTATTCTCGTTATTCTGAGATATCTAATAAACATAATTTATTTTCTTTTTGAGATCTTTTTATATCTATAACTCTTTGGTTTGATGATCCACAATATTTTAATCTTATATCTTTGTTCTCTTCTTGAAATCTTCCATCTACTAAAACATCTAAATATTTCATTATTTCTAAATCTTTTAAATCTTCATATTGAAACCCAGACCATAACCAAAGATCTTTTTCTGGTAATTTATATTTGAAATATTCTGCTAACATTGTAACTGATTCTCTGTTCCTAGGATGTAATGGTTCTCCTCCTAAAATTGATAAACCTCTAATGTAATCTTTACTACATAAATCAATTAATTTTTCTACTTCCTCAGTAGTAAATTCTTTGCCTCCATTAAAGTCATGTGTTTCAGGATTAAAGCAATTTTTACAATTAAATGTACAACCTTGAACAAATATAGATACTCTAACTCCTGGGCCATTGCTTATGTCCATTTTTCTAATTTTATTATAATTCATGTTATTCCTCCCAAGATAAATTCATGCTCTTTATTAAGTACTACTTTTAGAAATGTTTATTTCTATTCGTCATCTTTATTATCTAAATGTATTACTCTTTCATGTATTTCTTGTGTTCTTCCTTTATTCCAAAAATTAGTTCCAATATAACCACATGTTCTTCTTGCAACGTTTAATGTATCATGATCTTTATTACTGCAATTTGGACAATACCAATTTAAATCTTCGTCTATTAAAATTTCTCCGTCGTAACCACATTTTTGACAATAATCAGATTTTGTATTTAATTCTGCGTACATTATATTGTTATAAATGAATTTAATTACTTCTAATATAGCTTCTGTATTGTTTTGTAAGTTAGATGTTTCTATATAAGAGATGGCTCCACCAGGACTTAATATTTGGAATTCACTTTCAAGTTTTAATTTTTCAAACGCATCTATTTCTTCAAACACTGGAACATGATATGAATTTGTTATGTAGTCTCTATCTTTACCATCTAATTTTTCAAATACGTCTTCTCCAAATCTAAGTTTTAAACATTTAGCAAATTTATATGTTGTAGATTCAATTGGAGTTCCGTATAATGAATAACCAATTCCTTCTTTTGATTTCCATTCTGCACATTTATCATTTAAATGTTGCATAATTTCTAATGCGAATTCTTTTGCTTCTGGATCTGTATGAGATTTTCCAGTCATTGCTTTAACACATTCATATAATCCAGCATATCCTAAAGATATAGTTGAATAATTATCTTTTAATAATGGTTCAATTGTTTCATCTTTATCTAATCTTGCAAGCGCTCCATATTGCCATAATAAAGGTGCTCTCTTTGCTGTAACCATTTTTAATCTTTCGTGTCTACATTGCAAAGCTTTATGGCATAAATCTAATCTTTGGTCTAATATCTTCCAGAATCTTTTTACATTTTTATCTGCAGATAATCCTACATCTGGTAAATTTATAGTTACTACACCTTGATTAAATCTACCATAATATTTTCCTTTTCCTTCTACGTAGTTTAATGCTTTAGAAGGATTTCCTTTTGATGTCCAAGGAGTTAAGAAAGATCTACAACCCATACATGGATATGCATCTCCGTTTCCCCATTGGTTTATTTTATTTTCTTTCATAACTTTCTCTGATATATAATCTGGTACCATTCTTTTTGCTGTGCATTTTGCTGCTAATTCTGTTAAATACCAATATTTGCTATCTTTATCTACATTATCTTCTTCTAATATGTAAAGAAGCTTAGGAAATGCAGGTGTTATGTATACTCCCTTTTTATTTTTAAATCCAAGTATTCTTTGTTTTAAAAATTCTTCAATAATCATTGCAAGTTCTTCTTTATATTCTTCTGTTTCTCCTAAATACATGCAAACTGATAAGAATGGAGCTTGACCATTTGTATTTGTCATAGAATTTACTTGATAATTAAATGTTTGTACTCCTGCTTCTACTTCTTTTTTAGTATCTAATGAAGCGAATTCTTTTGCTTTATTTTCGTCTAATCCTCTTCTTATATATTCTTCATAATATTTATTATAACTATCTCTAACAAATGGTGCTAAATGTGTCAAAGAAATAGTTGCACCACCATAACTTGATGATGAAACACCAAGTATAATTTGAGTAGCTATTGTACATGCAGTGATAAACTTATGAGGTTTTTCTATCATTACTCCATTAACGATAGTTCCATTTTGTAGCATATCTTCAAGATTTATTAACTCACAATTATGAATTGGTTGTGCAAAATAATCTGCATCATGAAAATGTATAATTCCTTTGTCGTGTGCTTCAACGATTTCTTGTGGTAATAAAAATCTTCTAGTTATATCTGTACTTGTAACTCCAGCTATGTAATCTCTTAATACTGTTACTGCTTTAGCATCTTTATTAGAGTTTTCTGTATTCCAATACTCATTATCTCCTTCTAATAATTCCTTAATAGTTTGATCAGTAGTATTAGACTCTCTTATTAAAGACCTTTTATATCTATAAGTAATGTATTCTTTAGCTAGTTTTTCTTCACCTTCACGAATTAATATTGATTCTACTATGTCTTGAATTTCTTCTACTCCTGGAAATTCATCATCGTTATATCTGTTTATTAGTTCTTCAGTTACTAAACTAGCATAATTTACAGCTTTTTGTTGATCCTTTTCATCTGTTGAATCCATTGCTTTATATATTGCTTTTACAATTTTGTTTTCATTAAACTTTACTTTTCTTCCATCACGTTTAATTACATATTTCATATTTAAATATAACCTCCAATACTATAGTTTTATTATTTTTAGCTTATCTAGTTCTAGTACTAACTCTACGTTGACTGATAGTTTTTCTGCTTCTTTATTTTCTATAGATCTTGGGCTAATTTCTCCATTGGAAATCTCTTCAGAATATAATTCATTATATTGTTCAGGTGTTACTTCAATTACTAGGTCTTCATATGGACTTAAATAAGAACTAGTTAAATAGTTTGATACTATTGATTTTACTTCAGACTCTGTTAAGTCTATTGGTATAGAAACGCATTGTATTTTTAATAATTCTTTACTAATTGTTACACCATCAATAATTTCTATATCATTATTAACTAAAACTTGATAATCGTCATTATCTATATCTATATTGTCATTTATATATAATTCATATTTTTTAAATAAATTATTTAAATCATTTTTATCTATTAATTCCTCAGGTATTTCTATATCTAATCCTTCAATTCTAATTGGTACTTCTATTTCATAAACTTTCGAAATATTTGTACTATTAAAATTGTCTGAATCTTCATGTATTAACTTTAACATAGAATCCTCCTTATAAATTTCTTAGGTCGAAGAGTAAACACTAAAATTTCCCACAAATTTATTTTAAGGAACTCTTTATGACCTATACAATTTTGGCGACAACTAAATTAGAATGCTATTAAATTAGGAAGTTATTATGCCAAAATTGTGTTATAATTAGTCTATTCTATTTCTTTATTGTTATTTTTGCTAAATAAATTTTTAAATATTGCTCTTATTTCAAAAAATACTGTTCTAAGCTTTTTAGTATTATTTTCTAATAAATAAGAGCTTATTGCATCTAATATATCTTTTACATTCATTATATCTACAAAAGCTTCTCTTTGTGCATCACTAAAGTTTTTTGATTGAAGTAAACACTGTGTAATTATACTAGTTAATGCTAAACATTGATCATTTGGCGTAGCTGATTCATTCATTATATTTTCATACAATGGATTAGTTCTTCTTCTTTCATAAATTATATTAAAAACTTTTAATTGAGGTAATTCTGAACTATTATATTTATTTATGAATAAAATTACTTCAATTGGTATTTCATCTTTGCTTTTAGAAAGTAAGTCAATATATTTAGATATGTCTATATTTTGTTTTTTAGATATTTTGAATAATATCTCATATGCTCTAGATTTAGTTAAAGCTCTCATTTTATCACTCCTTACATTTTTATTGTAAAAAATTAATAAGAGCGAAAAGTAAAATTGATGTTAAATAGGAACAACTTTAAATTAGCTATTCCTATTTGTTGTAGAATTAAAGGAACTTTTTATGCTCTTATTTCATTTAGTCGAGAACTAAAATTCAATACATTTTTCTTTTATAACTAGGAAGTTCTTATGACTAAATTTATATTTTTAATTAAAGTTTCGTATTACTCCGCCATTTTTTGGCATTGTATATGTGTCATTAATTTTTTGATTTATTTTATCTTTATCATAATAAGAAGTTAATACTCCATAAATATTACAAAAAGCTTGTTTATATGTTAAATTTCTATTATATGATGATTTTATTGTTGCTAATATAAATTGACCTAATAACTCAGGTGCAACCATAGATTCTTTTCCTTGTTCAAACTTATCTTCTAAAAATTTTGGTATTGAAATATAATTGCTTTCTTTTTCAAATGTATATTTAACTAAATCTTTCATATATAAATATACATCTTCAATTGATTTATTTCCATCAATCATATCTTCAATATTTGATAATTCTTCAAAAAACTTTATTTTATTTTCATTATATTTTTTAGCCATTAATAAAACCTCCATATACTATAAATTTTATAATATATTTAATGCTAAATAATTAATGTTCTTTAAGGTCTTCTTTTGGTTCTTCTAAATATATCTTATCTGCTTTAAATATTTCTTTAAGTCTTTTTGAATTAAGTATTATACAATATTGATTTTCAGAGTTGTAATAACCATAATTAATTACTTCGTCTGTTTTAACAGTCTTCTGTTCTTCCATAATCTTTATAATCCTTTCCTTCATATTTTATATAGTTTATCATAAATTTATATGAGTCTCTACACATATCTTCTAAAGTTTTCTTAGGATTCCAATTCAATAACAACTCTGCTTTAGTTGTACTTGCACAGCTTATTGGTATTTCACCTTCACGACTTTTTACAATTTCATAAGGAATTTTAATGTCATTTACCTTTTGAAAAGTATCTAATAATTCTTTTATTGTAAAGCCATTGCTAGTTCCTATATTATATATTTCATATAAACCATCTATTGACATGTCAGTTTGTTCTAACGCATTTATATGAACTTTAGCTAAATCCACTACATGAACAAAATCTCTAATAGCTGTACCATCTTTAGTTTCAAATTTATCTCCATATATTTTAAATATCTTCTGAGTTTTTAATATTGTATCTTCTTCTAAATTAAAATCTATACCAAATTCTCTGTTGAATATTTCTTCTTGTCCTAATGACGTTTTTATAAGATATGACATTACGTTACAACAATTATCATTTGGTACATCACCTAAAAATCCGTTTTCTTCTGAACCTATTGGATTAAAATATCTTAATATTACAATTTTAAAGTTTTTGTGTTTATAATAATCATTTAATATATCTTCAATTATTAATTTAGATTTTGCATATGGATTCATTGGATTAGTATTAGTATTTTCTGTTATTGGTGGCTCTGCATTTCCATATACAGAAGCAGATGAACTAAATACTAATTTATTACAATTAAACTCTTCCATGCATCTTAATAAATTTAATGTACTTACTATATTATTAGTATAATATTTCTCTGGTTCTTCAATAGATTCTATAACTGACTTATAGCCAGCTAAATGTATAACATAATCAATATCGTTAAACATAAATACTTTTCTTAATTCATTATAGTTTTTCATGTCCACTAAATTAAAATTTACTTTCTTTCCAGAAATATTTTCTAAATAATTTACTACTGACATATGACCATTTGATAAATTATCAACTATACAAAATTCTTTATCTTGCTTTAATAATTCTAAACAAATGTGACTGCCTATATAACCAAGACCTCCAGTTACTAATATCATTTTATTACCTCCATAATTTTAGTTATATTGATAGTTTATCTTAATCCCAGTAATCATCTCTTAGTTCATTTAAAACTAAAAACTCTCTAGTACCTTTTAATATATTTTCACCAAAGTTAGATTGAAGTGGTGCGTGTGATGCTTGAGTCATTCTACTCCAACTTAAATATGAACTTTCATCTTTTTCATGATTTTCTTTTTGATTTATTTCTATTACTTCTTTGTATGCTGATGTCCAGCCATTTGGATTTTCTTTTATTCCATATACTAACTCTGTTATATCATTTATTTGTCCGGATAATTCAACATAGTGCCATTTTTCTACATTAGTTAATTTTGATATTATTCCTTCATTTATTATTTTTTGTTTTATACTATCATCTTTTAAAGCCTCTTTTACTGTCATAGTTTTTATTTCACATTCTTGTCCAATCGATGGACCAATAACGACATCTGATGAAATTGGAACGTCCCAGTAAGCTTTAGTATCATGATTTAATAATTTATCTTGAAATTTGATAACGTCAAATAATTCTGTTGGAAATACATCGTTTTCAAAACTATCATGTATCATCATTACTAATTTTGTTTTCATATTATTGTTATAATAATACATTGCTAAATTATACGCTATCCATCCTGCAATATCTTCACTTCCACCTTGTATAGGAAAGTTTTGAGCACGTCTATCTCTTGAACCTTCATCTTCTATTATTTGACCACCTCTTGATACTTCTTTTGGTTCTACATATATTAATCTATTTGTTATTGTAGATACCATATGCCAATCTCTTGCTTGTTTATGTTTTGCTTCAATGAATGTCTTTAATTTTGGAAATCCTTCATAGAATTTATCAAGTAATTCTTGTGCTTCTTCTACGTTTCCTTTAAAATAAGATAGTGCTAAATTCTTTACAGTTGAACCATATAATATACCAAATGTTATACCTTTTGAAATAGATCTCTCATTTTTAGTTACTTCCTCAATTGGTTTGTTAAAAGCAACACTTGCGTTAAACTTATGTATATCAAGACCCTGTTCAAATGCTCTTAACATTGCGTCCTCTTTTGCTGCACCGTGCTACTGTCTTAACTTCTGCTGCTGAAAGTTATTCAAAGATCAGGCATAAGTATTGAACCACCTTTATATCTTGAAGTAAAGAATCCTTTACAATCTCCATTAGGAATATTATGAAACCCACACTTGTTTCTCCCGCTATCGGCTGAGGTTATTTTAAAATCTGGATTAGTTACTATCATTCTATTTGGTTTTATTTCATTTACTACTTTTACCTTCACTTTTAACCACCCCCTTTAAATCTAAAACGTTTTTAATATTGTTTAAAATGCTATTTCTATCATTGTTCCAATCATCTTCCCATACATTTATAATATCTATACCATATTTTTTAAAATAATCTACTTTTTGTTGTTCTCTACTGAATGAAGTTTTATTACTAATATCTTTTAAATATTTATTTTTATCATGCCATGCTACTCCATTAAATTCAATTCCTATACTAAAATCTGGTATATAAATATCTATTTCTAATCTATTAATCTTAAAACTACTTATTGTTTTTATGTTTAGAAGCTTTTCAATTTCATCTTTTAATTCCAATTCTTCTATTCTTTTTATAATATTTATTTTTGTATGAATATCTCCTATAAATAATGTTCTCATTTTTAAATTATCTCCTTAATACATTAAATTATATTATTATGGTGTAGAAAATTAATCAGAAGTTAATCTCGTTATTCTCAGATATATTATTTGTCTTTTATTATTTTAAATACATTGCTATCTTCTGTGATTTTAATTATTTCATTATTTAACTTTTGTATTTTAATATCTAAACATTCATCACATAAATCTTCTGAAATATGATATACTTTATCTGGATCATCGTATTCACCTTTACAAAATTCTCCGTAAACATATGATATACATTGATTTGATTGCTTTTGTTCAAATTCTTTACCACATATATCACATATATGTATATTTATTTCTTTAGTTTCATATTCTTGTTTATTAGATCTACTATCAAATAAATCATGACTTATATTATGAGAACCACAATCTCTACAAGTTTGAATAGTTTCTATGTTTTGAGAGCTACAATTTTCACAAAATGGAACAGCTCTAACAAATGGCATTTTAACTTTTTATTTTCTTTTCTTAAAAACATTGATTATTCTCCTCTTAAATTTCTTTTATATAATTCCAAAGTATTTTGTATTAATGATGCTACTGTCATAGGTCCTACCCCACCAGGAACTGGCGTTATGTAATGAAGGTTAGTGTCATTGGTTTCCTCTTCTTGAAAATCCCATCTTCTTATTATTTCATTTGTATCAACGTCTCCACAAAGACTGCCATTTTCGTCTCTATTCATTCCAACGTCTATAATTGCTTCAATGTTATCTTTTATCATAGTAGCTGTTATCAATTTTTCTTTACCAACTGCAGAAATAATTATATCTGCATTACTAGTTATTTTAGATAAATCTTTGGTTTTTGAATGACATATAGTTACTGTAGCGTTTCTATTTAATAAAGCTAAAGCTAGTGGTTTTCCTACAATATTGCTTCTTCCAAGTATTACAACATGTTTACCTTCTAATTTTATTTTATATTCATCTAATAAAGTAAGTATTCCTTTTGGAGTACATGGTAATATTCCTTCATTATTATTGTAAATATTTAAAGCTGTTATTGGTGTGAACCCATCTACATCTAAATCATTGCTTATTATAGAAAATAACATATTTTCTTCATATGAAGTTATTCCTGCTATAGGCTTTTGAATTATAAATCCAGTTACTGTTTTATCATTTCTTAATTCATTTATTAAATTTAATAAATCATTAAATGTATTCTCAGATTCTTCTATATGTATTTCTTTAAATATCATACCAACTTTTTCACATGCTCTCTTTTTATTTCTAATATATACTTTAGATGCTTGATCATTACCAGAAGAAACCACTATAAGTTTTGGCTTACGTTCTAATTTATCTACTTCTAATTTTACTTCATTTAATATCTTTTCAGATATTTTCTTTCCATCCATTAAAACAACCATTATTCTTCCTCCTCATCTTCATTATTATTTAAATTTGCTATTATATGTTCTGGTATTATTATGTCGTCATCTTGTGTTATATCTTTAGCTAATTTAATTGTTCCATCTACTAATTTTACTTCATCTTCTGGACCAAAAGCAACTTTATTTCCATCTTCTAATTCAAATTCAATTGCTTTATCACAATCATATACATTATTTATTTCATTTCCTAAGTCATATGTTGATAATCTTTTTGGAAATAATGAATTTAAATAGTAGTGCTTATCTATATAGTATGCGTTACCTCTACCAGTAGATCCATCTATATATGTTGATTTTGCTTTAATAAGCTTCTTTATAAATTTATAGTTAAACATGAATTTAAATTCTTCTGTCCAAGTTGATCTATCGTCTATATTACAATCTAACATCAAATATAATTGTGTTAAATGTTCTATCATTCCAGCATCTAATGTTGATAATTTATGGTAATTTGTTATGTTTTCACCGCTGTCATCAAACCACCAATCAAAGCAAGATTTTAATTTTCTTTTATATTTTAATCCATTTAGAAAATTGTCGTTAACATATTTATTAAATAAATTTGTAAATATTTCTAATCTTTTAGAAGAAAATACTTCCAAACCTTTAGTTTCTTCCATAAGAGTTTCGTAGTCTTGCATAAAGTCATAATATTCCATATGTTTACCATTTCTGCCTTTTAACATTTCTAAATCATCTAAATAAGTTGCTGATTCTGTAAATTCATATAATTTGTAATATGTATGTGCTATTTTAATTGGTCTACTTAATAATAAATTTGAAAGATAATCTCTAAAAGATTTTATTGTTGAGTTAACATTAAATAGTGCTTTATAATCTTCAAATGTTTTAGAATTATCAATTTGTTCTTTAAGCCATTTATCAAACTCTCTATCCATAAATTCTGTATCATTACTATAAAACTCTGAAAATAAATAGAATATTAAGAAATTTTGCCAATTTATTTTGAATATAAAATCACCTTTATTATATTCTACATTTATTTTTGTAAATGGTTTTGATCTAGATATTTCATTCATAGTTCTAAATAGGAACATATATTTTTCAGAGTCTGCGTCGTTACCAATAGCTTTATATATTGACCTATCATCTTGTATCTCAAGTCCTAATGATATAAAGCTGTTAAAAGCTTCTATAATATTATTTATAGATCTTATAGTTACAAAGAATTGCTTAGTTGGTTTACATAATTTAATATGATCTTTTGTTATACCATTTCTTCCTTGAACTACTTTTGCATATTTTTCTCTGTCTATAATTTCATCTACATAATTCATCATTAGTATGTTTCTTGAAAACTCATACCAATAATTTCCTTTAACCCAAGATCTTGATAAATTTGAATTAAGTATTTGTTTCATTATATCTATTGACTGTTCTTCAACCCAGTTGTCTAATTTCTGTGCTTTCTTATCATTAAAATATAATCCATTCATTTCCATCATTACATGAGCAATATGTATTTTTTGCCATAAATCGAAGCCCTTCATTAAATCAATATCTAATAAAGCATTTTTCTCTTCTATCTCACTATAATAACATTCTCTTAATTCAAATAATGAAGATGAGTCCAATGAACCATATCTTCCTATTAATTTATATGGAACATTTTCATATGATAATACTTTTGTTGAAGATAATATTGTTTTTAAGTCTTCATATCTTTCAATTACTTTATTTAATATATCGTCTAATTCATCTATTTCATAATACTTAGACAATAATGTTTTCATTTCTATTTGAATCTCTGGTTTATTTAAAGACTTAAATAATTTAAAGTATAAGTCTAAATCTTGTGACCAATCTACGTCGTTTACTTTATTGCAATACTGTTGTTTCAATGTTCTAGATCCAGCTTCCCAAGGTTTACCACAATTTAATAATTTTATAATTACGTATAAATCTTTTACGTCTTTTATAAATATTCCATAATTGTTATATACTACTGGAATTTCATGTTGGCAATTATAAACCCATATTTCTTTTTCTAATAAAGTCTTTTTTAAATCTTCTATTATTTCATTCTTGTCTTCTTCTGGCATTTTAAAATCTAATGCTTTTAATGGAACATAACATCCATACGTTCCGTCACTTGCTAATGAAAATCCTATAATTTCATGATTTACATCCATTACTGGTAAAGCGTTTGTTTCAACGTCAAATCCTACTTCTGTCTTATTATTAATATACTTAGAACAAAAGTCTTTATATTGTTTACTACTAAGAATAATTTCAGATTCTGCGTCTATCTTATGTTCATTTGAAAAACTAAGCATTAACTGAGAAACTCTTAATCTTTTACCTTGTAATAATAATTCAATATTTTCTAATTCTTTGTCTCTTTCATCAAGTAGTTCGTCAATTTTTATATTAACTTTACTTATATTATCTATATCTGTAAATTGTAATGTGTTTTTAAAATCATATAAAGACTTAAGTTGTATATTTAATTTGTTTACAATATTTAAATGTTTTATTACATCTGGATCGTTATTAAGTAAATCTGATTTATGTTGTTTTATATTTAATAAAGATTTAAAAGCTAATTCAAATCCTTTATTTATAATTTTAGTATTTCTTTCAGTAGGATGCAAATAAACTCTAAAAGGAGATATTGTAGATACAATAGGAACATTTCTAACAACGTTAGACTCTACAATTTTATTTGTATAATTTTCTTTTATCTTAAATATTTTCCTTAATGTTATTGAACCTAAAGATATAATTATATTAGGCTTAGATCTTATTATATCTTTTACAACTAAATCAATATTTGACTCTGCATTTAGATAATATATTCTTCTTAAATTAGATTTTATGTTATTATTATCACATAAATTTTCTAAATATTCTTCTCTTTTAACCATTGATGAATTATTGATATATTCTATGATTACAACATCGGAACCATAATCCCCATTAACAATTATATTTTCTCCATTGTTTTCTACATATTCTCTAAATTCCATTAATTCATTTTGAATTATATCATCTTTCATTATTTCACCTACCTACTTAATATAATTTTATTAATAAATGCTTTTAATTGTATCATTTAATAAATTTTGTAATGGACTATTAGAAGATTGATTCTTTTTGATAACGTCTTTATTTTCTTTTGACACTTGTACTAAATTTAATAATTTATTATAATCAAAATGTTTTATGTTTAGTTCGTTTAATACTTGAAGTATTTGTGTTAAATTCGTTTTATTTTCGGATTCATTATTAATTTGAGCTACTATAGAATCTATTAATTGTTGTGTTACTTCAGTTTCTACAAATTGTAAATCTATTAATTGAAGATTTCTTTTGTAGTTTTCTTTATCAAAGTTCATATATGCTTTTCTATATGGTATATCTTTTTCTTTACATAATGTTTTCAATTCTTTTTCATCTTGTGGTATTATATTTTTATTTTCTTCTAATAATTTTAAAAGGTTAAGTACATTAGCTCCACCTATTCCTTCACAAGCTTTGCTTATGTTGTCTGAACCATCTCCAAGCATTGATTTAGCTTTTATGAATTCAGCGGTATCTTTATATGATGTAGATTCTACAAAATTATGTTTGTTAATTAATTCATTTGCTTTAGGTCTTCTTACTGAGATATTATCAGATACTAATTGTATATAGTCTTTATCATCACTTATTATTATTCCTTCTTGTGTCATTTTAGAACAAATATATACTAAATCATCTGCTTCCCAATTTCTAATTCTAATTGCTGGTATTCCAAATCTTGGAAGTAAACCTAATAACGTTGATCTTGTAAACCTATATTGTGTAAGAAAATCAGTTTTAGCTTCTTCTGTAGATAATACTGGTAATGGCTCTCTTGAATCATGTTTTTTATATGATGGGTATAAGTTTAACCTTCTTGGAGACAAACCACCATCGAATAAAGCAATCGGAAAATAATCTGAATTCATAGACAATTCTGATAATATTACGTTTAATGACCCATACACTCCTCCAGTAACGTTATCTCCATTTGTTAATGAAAATAAAGCTGGAACTCCTAAGCAACGATGAATTATTGAGCTTGTATCTATTAAAAGTAATTTTTTATATGTCATAGGGTATTTATTCATTTATTTTCTCCTTTCTAATCATTTTGTTTTAATTTATTAACTAAGTTACTATAGTTATTATTTAATAAAATGCTATATGCTTTATTTTCTTCATCATAATAATTTAATTTCTTCAATAAATGTCTAGTTCTTTGTATATGGTCTTTATAACTATCATAAATTTTATATTTTACAGTAAAAACGTCTTTCAAATTTTGATAATTTGTAATTACGTATTTTAATAATTTTTGACAAAATATTATATCTTTTCTTTGAAAGTCGAATATTGTTGTTAATTCTTTGATATTATAACATTCTAGAAGTTTTTCTATTATAGATAATTTTTCTTCGTCACCTTCAAATAGTAAATAACTATTTATATGTGAAGCTATGTCTTCTAAAAATACATTTGTGTCGATGTTGTCATAATGCAAGTCACTAGAATATTCTTCTCCTAAGATATCTAAAAAGGATGAACTACTGTTTTCACCTTTTACTTTAGCATCATAAGATATGTATGCCTCGTTATCGTATTTAAAACTTTTATTTTTAAATAATACAAGTTCGTTTAAAAGTATTCTTGAACAATATGTGTAAAATTTAAAACCTTTTGTTTCATCAAAACTTAAACATGCTTTCCATAAAGATAAAGCAGCTGTTTGATCTAGATCTTCTTTTGTTAACACTCCATATGAGATATATTTGTAAAATTTACTCGCATAATATGTTGCCATTCTGGCATGTTGTTCATATAGCTTTTCAGCTTTCTGTTTTTGTTCTTCTGATATCAAATTACACCTCCAATCTATAACAATAAATAAAGCAAACAAGTATTTTAAATATAACTCGTTTGCTCCATTTTGTTATAAATTTTAATTTCTCATTAGAGTTTTGTATTCTAATTACATTGATTTTGTAGCACATTCACTTGAATGTTCACATATTAAACATTTAGCTTCTAATTCATTATAATTCCCGAAGCATGGTGGCATTCCAGGTTGAGACACTTGTGGTTGAACAGTCACTGGATTAACTGTAGTTGATGCTACTTGAGTTGGTTGAGCTGGTTGTGCCTGTGCAACTACTGAATTAGTTACAACTTGTGCTCCTGTTGGATTTTCTGGAATTGAAACTCCTTGAATTACTTGTGGTTGTGGTTGTATTGGTGTTACTGTTTGTTGAACAACTTGTGCTTGAGCATATGCTTGTGCAGGATTTACAGTTTGTTGTACTGATTGTTGAGGAATTACTTGTTCTATAACTTCGTTTATTTGTTTTGCTGTTTTCATAGCTTCTACTGCTCTTGCTTCACCATCAATGTTATTTAAAGTTGCTTGTTCAACTGAACCACTTAAATAATATTTGCTTAACTCAGCAGAAACTTCTTGTGATAATTTTACTATGTCTTCATTAACTTCTGATGGAACTAGCATATCGTTTAAGTTTGGTAAACTTTCTAGTAATTTATTATATTCTTCATCTGTTTCAAATATTTTTGTTTGACCCAATAATGCATCTGGTATAAATTTATACATTGAAGTTGATACTACACTATCTGCAGATACATTAAATGATAAAGAATTATTTGAATGGAAGAATTTATTGAAACTATCATTATTATCTCCACAACTTTTTAATATATTCAAAACTTCTTTTGCTACTGTTATAGGATACATAAATAATACAACTTCTCCTGGTTTTAAATCAAAATCTTTTGGTTTAGACCTAATGTTATTAATATAAGCAAAAGAAATAAATCTTTTAGTAGTTTTACAGTTGCTAAAAACACTATCTCCTACAGTTTTTGAGATTGTGTCTAAAGTATTACATACTGGGCAATCTACTTCATATGATTTTAAACAAGGTGATTTAATTTTAAAGCCATTATCTAATTTGTATTCATGCCTTTGTATGTTTCTTAATAAACTTTTTGATTTGTCATCATAAAGCATTCTTAAAGATACATCTGTACCAGGTACAGGGTAAAATAGTTTGTAGCCAAACAATTCTGCAGGTATTCTTGTGAATGGACTATCGTTCTCATTCTTTTGTTTACCAACGGCTACATTTGATTTTTCTAATAAACTTTTTAAATCTAGCATAATAATTGCTCCTTTCAATAATTTAA
This sequence comes from uncultured Bacilli bacterium, assembly GCA_948687865.1. The sequence goes on along the minus strand of CAPQQE010000001.1, from coordinate 49,511 downwards.
ATTTTTAATAATTTATTATATATTTTATATAATGCTAATTTGTAATATAGTTAGTTATTCTCATAATACGAAATTAATTCATTCTCAATATATTCTCTAAATTCTTTATTTATAGGGTGGCATACGTTTAAATACTTGCCTTCTTTATTTGCTCTACAATAAAAAGCAATAAATTTTCTTTCTTTTCCTTCTATTAATGATATATTATTAACAGCAAAATCATTGTCAAATACTATACTAAAATTTGCTAATATTGGTTTTGTGCTGTCAACTTTTTCCATTCTGATACTAGTTATTTTCATTGTTTTCACCTCTTTTCATTTTACTAAATTTGTATAACCTAAAATAAATTCAGAAGGTCTTATTGCTTTATCATCTATGTATATACAATTCTTCATCCAAGGTTTTCCATAAATGATTTCGTCATATGGTATATTCCATTTTTCTAACCATTTAATTAATATTGGTGCAGTATGTTTATTTATCTTTCCTATATCTCCATTGTATGTTCTCATATTCCTACTTGTGAATAAAATTATCTTACTTCCATTATCGTGATATTCTCTTAATTTATTTACCATATCTTGATATGGAATTAAATCTTCATAATTTTCATTTTCTTTTTTAATTGGACATATAGTTCCGTCTATATCTACTATTAAATTTATTATATCATCTTTTTCCATAATAAAATGACCTCCATATTATTTTATCTTATTCTGCTCTTTTTAAGCATTCTTCAATATCTTTTTTAAATAGCTCATTGTTTTGAGATTTAATTTCTATGATATCTTCTATAAATTTTATTTGATCTGGAACTTTGTCTACATCTACAACTATTAACATATCTTTGTATTTCTTTTCTAAATAGTCTTTTATTGCAATAAATAAATCGTTTTCAATAGATGAATTTAATAATACTTCTTCTGTATCTCCTCTAGATGTTAGTCTTTGATTTAATGTTTTTCCGTTTGAGTCTATAAATAATATAAACATTGCTCCCATCTCATTGAGTTGTTTAAATAATGTTTCATGTTCTTGATATTTCATTTTTGTTTGTCTTCCATAAATTACTGGATAGACTATCTCTCCTAAGTTAAATCTATCACATATTACATTATTATCTTTAATTAAATTTTGATGATATTCTAATGTGTTTTCAGTTTTATTATTTGAATGATAATATGTTAATGCATATTTATCTTGAAGATGTTTTATTAATGTTGATTTTCCTATACCATTAGGACCTTCTACTATAACTCTCATTGTAAATCCTCCTTTTTATTTATTAATGCTATTTATCAATAATAATAACTTATCTTGCAAAGCATCTATTGTTATTTCTTGTTTATTATTTTTTGTTATTTGTAAGTTTAATTGAGAAGCTTGTACTCTTATAAGTTTATCTTTTTCTTCATTATTTGTCGTTAAATCAATTATTTGTTGCTTCAATTCTTGTATTTCAATATCTTTATTAACTAATTGGCTTTCTAATTCTGAATAACTTTTACCAGAAGTTATAATTGGTTCATTATTAATACGTTTTTCAACGTTCTCAACATTTTCAACATTTTCATTGTTATTATTTTGCTCTTCATCTTTTCTCATATAGATCCCTCCCTTAATATATAAAATGCTATTAAAATTTAATTTTAATAGCATTCTAATTTATTATTTTATGGTTGTATAGCAAATTAATTTTTAAGTTTTTCCTCATATTCTTTTAACTCTTCTGGAGTTCCAAGACAATGAACTTTATCTTCTGGTATACTTGTTATATACACTGGTTTATTATATTCTAACATGTAACTATACATTGGCATTATATATTTTTCTTTATTTTCTGTTTTATACATTTTATAAATATTTTCATATATTCTAAATGAATCAAAATAATATAATCCTATTGAACAATTAGGTGATATTCTTCTTTTTTCTGCAACTTCTATTACTCTATCTAATTCATCTATGTTGTCTTCATTTATTCCACTTTTTGTTTTACAGAAAGACCAATGATCTCCTTTACCATTAAAACATGGAATCCATCCATTTCCTTTTATATCTTCTTTTACTAATGCAGATGGTTCTACATAAGTATCTATATTATAAATTATGATAGGGTCTTCTTCATTATCTATTAAATCTTTTGCTAAATATGCAGTAGTTGCTTGACCATCTGTAAGATAATCTAATTCTTTTATAACGTAATTATCTAAATCGATAAATTCTTTTGTCATTTCATGATTTATAAAATCTATAGAATTATTTTCTTTTCTTGTCATAAAGATTATTTTATCTTCTTTGTCTATTAAATTAACTAATGATTTTATACTTAATGAAAATAATGACTCTCCATTAGATAATCTTATTTCATATTTTGGTTGATTATAACCATTTTTTAAAAATCTACTTCCTAGTCCTGCCATTGTAATAATTATATTTTTCATAATTACCTCCTATTACTTAGTAATTTGCAATTCATTATCTAAGAATAATAATGATATTTTTATAAATGCTAATATTCTTTTTAAATTATCTTTATGTAATGGTAACATTGATAAAAACAATGATGCTGTGTATATTCTTATTATTTCTTTATCATTATGTGATAGTTCGCTATAAACATTATCGTATATACTTTTATATATTTCTTTATGTTTAGAACTACTCATATTTATCTGAATTTTGTAATTATCAAGATTATCATTTAATACAATTTCGTAATTGTCATTTATAATAAAATCATATATTCCTTCAATGCTATGATATAATTTTGCTAAATCGTAATATTCATCTATATACATACCTTCTTTATTAGTTGAGCCTTTAACATCTATAAATTTAATTTCAAATGTTTCTTCATTTACTAATATATTTGAAAAATGTAGGTCTCCGTGAGCTATTGTTAAAGTAGTTGAATTTCTTACTTTAGATGGTAAACATTGATAATATGACTTAAACTTATTTACTATATCGTCTAAATCAAGGTCATTTGCTTTTAAGAAATTGTCTATTTTATAATATTCTGGTAATTTTTTAAAATTATTTATTCTTTTTAATACTTTACTATATACAAAATTATCTGAACTTTCTTTTACTTTGTTATATTTCTTTCTAGTTTCAAAATATTTCTTTAATTGTTCAATTATTATGTTGAAAGCTTCTTCATTTTTACTAAAGAAGTCATTTGTATTGTTTTTAATAAATTCATATAAAGTTATTCCAGAATATTTCATGTCATACATAGCTTCGTTTTCTGTCTCTCTATAATTAAATGGTTTTACAAAAAATGGTTTCAAATCATCTGGTAATAAATAATAATAATTAAATTCACTTTTTATTTTGTATATGTCTGTAGAAGATTTAGTTACTATGTCGTCTTTTAATGCTATATTATTAAAATATCTTGCTCTCATTATTTCCTCCTATTAATATAATTTTATTAATTAATGCTTAAAATTTATCTAGAATTAATTCTCATTATGAATTTAAAAACATATTTATATATTTTGAACAAACATCTAAATGTTCATATTCTGTGTTAACAATATTATTAATCTTTTTCCATTTTCTAATATCTAATTTTGTATTAGGAACGCCTCTTCCTTCAAATAGATTTCCTGGATCTTTTTCTTCTCTTATAAAGTTTACCCATTCTATACCTTCATATTGATCTTTCATTGTTTTAAAATGAGTTTCAAATCTTTCAACTATATTTTTGTAACCATGATTATTGTTTTGTTCCATAACTGGTTTGATTAATACTCCAACGTTAAAAGTAATACAACCTATTAATCTATATACTAAATTATTTTGAAGCATTCTTATTGCCAAATCTAAATCTTCGTGACCAGATATTCTAGAATCTCTAAAATTAATATTATTTTGAATAAGTCTTTTACAATTTACTATAAAAAATTGGCAAGGACAACCACTTAATGTTGCTGATTTATAGTCATTACAAACTCTTCTATTTAATAAAGCTATATTATTTGCTGGTAAACACATACAACAATTATTATCTTGATTAAATGTTTCCTCTGCAAGTAATTGAAATACTGCTAATGATCTTGGAGCATTTCCAGCACCTTTTGATTTCATGTAGGTTTTATTAGTTGTTTTATTGACAAAATAATCTAAATAATCATACTTATAATTATTTGTATCGTCATCCACCATAAATATTTTCTTAGTTTTAAATAATTCTACAATTGCTTTTCTTTTCATTCCAATGTTTTGAACTTGATCATCTGGTAAAGCAATATATGTTGAATGCGTGAAATCTTTTAAAGCTTCTTTAAATAAATGTTCTTGACTTAAAGCAATTACAAAACAAAAATTGTAGTACTCTTGTTCTGTGTTTTGTTTTATTACACTAAAAACAGGTTTCTTTTTAAGTTCTTTTATAGTAAGTTCATCATTTTCTTGTGGTTTCACATAACATGGTATTACAACTGTATATTTTTCTATATTGTTATTTGTAATGTAATCATAAGCATTATCATATAGTATGTGTGTCCACCATATTGAGTTTTCTATTTTTATATCATCTGGATTTACTTTATCATCTGGTCCTTTAATATATGTTCTATAAAATTGTTCTAATTCTTTATGTTTTATTTTATAATTTTTATACATTCCATCTGAGCCAAAAATATAATGATCTTTGTTTACTAATTCATCTCTTTGTTTAGTTGACATTTTTATTTTCCTCCATATTTTTAAATATTTTTATATTTGTATTTAGTTTACTGTCTATAATTAAAATGTTTTCACTTGGTAAATTTGACCATTCAACCACTTTATGTTTTATAAACAATCTGTCAGACGCGTCCATACTATCATCAAAATCTACTTCAACAAGAAGTTTGTCATCTTTATTAAATTTTTCAAACTTTGAAACATTGTATTTACGTTTGTGACCAAGTATAGTAATGCATATTATTAAAGTTAATGATAATAGTGCTAATGTTATAAAAATCATACCATCAAAAGTTATAGTTAAATCTCCTAAAATAAAAACTGGAATACTATTCATTATATCATCTCCTATTATTTATATTCACATTCATCTAATGGCTTTATAGTTGGTGAATGTTTTATTGAATTTGAAAAATGAAATAATCTTTTGTTATACTTTTTACATATATGAGCTGGTTTTTCTAAAGTATTTTTAAATATTTCATTTTGTTCATCTTCATTTATATTTATATAAATGCAATCATTACAATCTTTCATAAATGTCTCCTTTAATAATTTTCAAATATTCTCATAGCTATTCCAATAATCTGCTGTTTTTTATCGTGTAAGTAAAACTTACTTAATTTATTTATTTCTTCTATATATTCAAAATATGTTTCATAAAAACATGTATATTTGTCATTTCCGGTCTCTTTTTGAATTTTTACTTTATGTATATTATCTTCATATGGAGTTACAACAAGTTCATTATTATTATTTTTAATATTTGTTATAGTTAATATGTTATCTTCTATAACAATTGAAATGTCAAAATACATTAATGATTTGCAAAACATAAATTGAATGTTTAAATCATTGTTGTAACTACTTAAATTCTTTTCTTTATTAGAAAGTATTTCATTTCCAATATTTAAAAAAGACGCTTCATTAAAATCAAAAGTTATTTTCTTTATACATTTAGAAACGTCTTTATTTTCAAGTAAATATTCATCATATATTATTTTGTCATCTTTTATTTCTATAAAATAAAACTTATTGCAGAAATCAAAAGAAAGCTTATCTCTAACAAAATAAACATTCTGTATATTATATTTTAAATCGTCAATAAGCATTTCTAATATAGAAAACAAAAATATTTGATTTTTAGTAGCTATAGATATATTTTGATTTTTCATAAGTGCCTCCTATTCCCAATTTGGAATTGACTTTATATGATTTTGACCATGTTCTTTCATAAATTTTAAAACATTATCATTTTCGTCTGGTTTAAACTCTATGTTAATACAAGTTTTACCTGTTCTAGCTTCATTATAAAATTCTATTTTGCTAACTTTATCATTTAGCTCATTTGATATATCTTTTAAATTTACTGTTTGTTCTTTTATTCTTTTATAAATATCATAATCTCCATCGTATCTTGGTTCTAATGTTATATATTCATCTAAATTTAATCCTCTGACAATTCTATCATTATCTACATATATAGGATTTAAATGAGATATTCCATAAAGTTTAGATACTTGGTGTGGACTAATCCAATGATTATCATTATCATTTTTAGATTTTATTTTTCCACCATATACTAAATATTTGTAATCTTCTAAATCTATTTCATTATAATATAAAGCTCTATTAATTATATTTATAGCTTTTCGATTAACATCTACTATTCCTGTTGATATTGAACCTGGTTCTGTAAGTAATGAAGACTCAATAAGTAACAATATATTAATAATATTTAAATCTTCATGATACTTTTCTCTGATTGTTTTGAACCAGGAAAGATATGTTGAGTGTGAATGTACAAACTCTGCTATATTTTCTAATTTTGCTTTTTCTTTAAGATCTTCTAAAACAGCCAATTCTAATTTACTTAATTTATTCATATGTTTGTCCTCCTACTAGACATTAGTTATATAATAATCTATATACTCTCCATATTCCATAAATATTATAACTCTTTGTAATTTGCCATTCTCATCTTTATAGTCATATACTATCACAGAATGTGTATCATCATATAACTTTGTATTTCCTTCATAAAACTCTTTATCATATCTTGAAACAAATTCACCTTCTCTTCTTACTTTGTTAAGAAATTTCCTTGTATCGTTAGCTAATACCATAAAATTATTCCTCCTCTTCTTCATTATTTTCAATCATTTTGTTTAAAACATTAACATCCCAAGTAATACTATCAAGCTTCTCTCTAAGATAGCTTTTGCAAGGTTTATTAGTGTTATTTATTTCATTATCTACAGATAACATTTTATCTTTTATATTTGCTACACATAGCTTTGCTCTTTTTACTTCTTCGTCATTTAAAAAATTCTGGTTCATATTGACCTCCTATATTTTTATTAATATAACTAATGCTTTTTATTTTCATAATATTTATTAAACTCGTCAATTGATATATTACAATGATTTAACTTTTTACATATGTCTTGCATTACTAGATTTTTAAGTTTATCATCTTTTTGATTTGATTTAGTTTTCTTTATTTCTAATGGTCTTTGTTCTTTAAAATATTTTTCAGCTTCTTTTCCTTCTACAGTATTCCATTTTACGTATTTAAGAAGTTTTAGTAGTCCTTCTTCTCTTGGATTTTTTGAAAATTCCCAAGTTCTATCTATTACACCTAAATCTATTTCATGTTTTACCACTTTATTATCACTCATCTTCAATTTCCTCCCCTTAATACTTATCACAATATGATAAACTTAATTTATTTTTATATTTACGTAATACATAGTTTCCATAAATTGATTTATCAGTTTCTAATTGAATTAAATAAGCAGTCTCTTTAAAATGATTTTCTTTATCAATCTCTTTTGATTGCTTTATATAATTATATGCTTCTACTAAAGTATTTACTCTGCATTGCCATCCTTGATCTACTCCTATTATATTAAGATATAAGATGTTCTCGCCGTTTATTTTACCTATCATATAATATACCTTCTTTCTATATTTGTTTTATTAATATTATTATATCATAGTTTTCCTTAAATGTAAATACTTTTAACAAAAGATTTTAAAAGAATTTTAAAACAAAAGAGCTAGCATTATACTAACTCTTTTAATTCAATTTCAATTCCAAATTCACTTGGTTCAAATTCACATACTAATTCATATACATCATCTAATATTTCTTTTAATCCTTCATCTTTTTCATCTTCAATATCAAAATAATAATTATTTTCATCACTATCATTTTCAACTATATATTTTTCAATTTCTTCTCTACTAACAAAATTACTACTAATAATATAAGCACCTAACTTATTTGATGTAGCTAATTCAATTCCTACTAAATTTTGTTGACATTCACATATTAATCCATTTGCTCTGGCTATATCTGAAATATCATTATTATTAGCTACCTGCATAATATAATCTACTCCTAATTTTAATGCTTCCTCTTTCTTTAAATTAATAATCATAATAAATACCTCTTTTCTTTAAATTTTAAATAATTTATATTATTTATTATAATCATTATATTACAAATCTATTTAAATGTAAATACTTTTAGTAAAAGATTTTAAACTTTTTTAATTTTGTTAATATTAACTTAAATACCTAATCTTCTTCTACAATCTTTAATAACTCTGTTATGTGCTGCTATAGATCTTCTATATTGTCTCTCTTCATGCCACCATCTAGCAATAGGCCCCATTTGATCTAATTGGCTTTGTTTATTCCTTAAATTATTTGCACATTGTCTATAAGATTCTGCAGCTTCTACCATTCCTTTCGTTTCACAATTGTTAGCACATCTTTCATATTCAGCTATATCATGACTTATACAACAATCTAGACCAATTGTTAATGGCACTAAATCACATATTTCTGACCACATAAATCTATACCTCCCTTAATTGTATTTACTTTTTATATTTAACTAATTTATGAAAATATTACTGTTGATACATTTCTTATCTTTATTTTGTTTAAATTAATTTTATTATTTTGTTATAAAGTTAATCTGAAATAATTCTCGTTACAATTAGATACATTTCTAATAAAAAGTTCATATTAATATAATATCATATATAATGTTGCTAAATTACTTCTAAATTAATTCTCATTATTCACAGTATATCAAAAATTATAATGATAGTTCTCTAACATTACTAATATATTGTCTTTTAAGTAATTTATATAATTCTTCATCTTCTACATAATAAAGTCTATCTTCACTGATAACATTAAGAATAAGTTGTCCTAATCGTAGTTGAGTGTTCTTAGGTTTAGACCAAATGATACGTATTAACTCTAGCATTTCATCTATTCTTTCTTCAGATTCTTCTTTTTGACTGTTTAGTTCTTTTTCTCTTTTTGTTAAGATAACTTTTTTATCTATTGTTCTATATTGTTTTCTTGTATCATTTTTTAAGAATTTTGTCATTGTCTTATGTTGACTTCCTTTAAAGAACTTTTTAGTATATTTTTTAATTTTCTTAATTGCTTTGTCTGTACGTTTTACAAATTGTCTACTTTGCTTTTCGTGCTTAGCAACATACTTTTTAAATTTAATATTAAGAATGATATAATCTAGCCTCTTATTAAAATTAATATGTAACTTCTTAAAGAATACTTTTAGCTTAATAATAAATAATAGAAAAAACTTTTGTAGTTTGAAAGTTATTTCATCTTTTTTAATTTTTTGAATTACTTTAAAATATAACGTATTTTTCATTTTATCTAATCTCCTTTTTTATTTTTTAATTTTAATGCTATTTATTACATATTATGTAATACATATTACAATAATATCTTACTTAACTAATTTATCTTATTCAACTACTCTATTTAACTGTGATATCTTAATTATATTCCTTTTTAATTATAGATGAGTTACAGATCATCTTCATTTATTAGGTATAAATTGACAAATGTTTTATCAATTCTACTAGTTTGTCAAAACAAATTTAAAATTCAGTAACATCTAGCGTCGTTAACTTTGCAAAATAAAAAGCTATTTTCTATCAAGAAACAGCTTAAACAAACATTTATTAATGTTATGTAATTCAATTATTTAATTTTTAACTATTCTACTAAACACCATCGTTTTCTTGTTAATAATTTTCTAACATTATTTCTAAATTCTTTTATCAAAAGAAATGCATCTATATCTTTAATGTTATTTACTTTTTTGCATATTAATTTCTTTATTAATTTTACAACTGCTTTAAAATCTAGTTTTTTGATTTGTTCTTTCATGTCATTAACAATTTCTTGTTCTTTTTCTAAAATCTTTTTAGTACGAATATCTTTATTATGACAATGTGTCTTTCCATTATTAATAGTTCTTTCATGTAGCCATTCATTTGCTTCAAATATTAATTTATTTTTTATTTCTTCTTCGTCTAAAGTATCACAAAAGTATAGTGTGTCTATTATCTTTGTAATGAATTCATCATAATTTCTTCTTTTCTTTTTAACTAGTCTTTTGATTTTATTTAATTTAACACCATTTTTTATGTAATCAAGTATATCTTTGATTATTTCTAGTTCTATATTTTTTGTTCTATTTGAATTAGTTACAAAACTACCAAATGTTCCTCTTACACTTTGTTCATCTATGAAATCTTCATATTTACTAATTGCGATTTCACCAAATTTGTAACCACTTAACATTGATTTAAGTAGTTCTTCTTCAGTATGCTTGTTATCAGGTTCTTCTATTATTACTAATTTATGAAATAATTCTATAGCTTCTTTTCTACTAATATTAAATTTGTATGTACTTCTAAGTATATAGCCAAATTTAGAACAGTTTAATTTTCTATTAAAATCTTTTAAAACAATTTTATAGTTAATCTCATTTAAATCAGTAATATTTTTATTTATATCTTCAAACAATTTATCTAAATTTTTGCAATTTTCATAATTCTTTTTACTTTCTTTTCTAATTTTAATATTTTCTTTACTATTATCTTCTTTATATTCTTTTTCTACTTCAATTTTACATTTTTGTGAAATTGCAAATTCTTTAAACATATCTGTATCTGTAAAATCACAGAAATTAACATTATGATATTTGTATTTTGTTTTAAACATTTTGTCATACATATCATTGATAGTTTCAGTTTCATCTATTTTTGCAAATTCAAATATTCCCTGTTGTTTGTTAATACATTCGTCTACCATTCCGTCATTAACCATGTCAACGTATTTTCCAAATGGATTGTAGTATATATTAAATTTATTTGTATTAAATATGTTTTTCCCGCTAAAAGTATTGTGATTAGGATCACACATGCCAGCTATTTTAAATTTATTTCTAATTTGTTTAGCATTTTCTACATGATACAACGTTCTTAATATAAATATTATTGTAAAGTGATTTCTTTTCTCATAACCATTTTCTTCTTTATTTTCTACTATAAAACAATTGTATTTCAAACACTCTTTAAAAATAGCATATTTTTGTAATGTACCAAAACTATCTGGAACAATATCTAAATCTAAAGTAACTACTTTTGTTAAATCAGTATGTGCATTAACTTTAGTAGTTCTTAATAAATAAATTAAAGCATCTATAGCAGTATTACAATCTTCTGGTAAGTATATAGGAATGTCAAATTGTTTAATATCTCTTTTGCTATCAACTTTAATCATATTAATTAAATCTTTTATTATGTCTACAACTAGTTTTCTTTTACATCCTTTAAGTAGGTCCATTAATTTAGTTTCATCTGAATTGCTAATATTAATTCTTATTTTGTCTTTACTATATTCAAGTTCTTTAGCTAATTCTAATTGAAATCTTGTAACATGCATCATTCTATGTTGGTAATCTAAGTTTTCAAAATTACCAATAAAATTATTATCATTAATTTTATAAGATACGGGTTTTTGATAACCATCATCGCTCTTGTTAAAGCCTTTCATTAAAGTATTGTTTGTATAATATTTTTCTTCATATGAATATCTACTATCTTTTTTATATGAGCTAGTTACTTTTCTTAATATGCTTTTTCTTACTGATCTATTAGAATTTCCAATTAATTCCAACATATAATCAGAAACAAGGTTATCTTTATCAAAGACATTATCTACTTTGCAATAATTTAAATTGTCAATAAAAGATTTGCTTAAACTAATGTTAGTGAATTTATATTTAACAGTATTATCACATTTTATTGCTTTATTTTTATCTAGTTTGATTTGATTAATGTTATTATTTACATTTTGTTTTACTTTTATTAATTCTGCATCATGTATTACTTTTGTATTTAAATCAAGAAGTTTTTGTAAATTAATCATGTTTTGCTTTTTTTCACCTCTTTGCACATATATTAATTATATAAAATGCTAAAATTATCATAAAAAGTGCCAAAGTATAATGAAAGTCAAATTGACCTGGTTTATCATTATACTTTGGTAACAATGAAAAGCAATAAGGCTAGATATCTTTCAATCAATTTATATATCTGTGTTTGCAAATATATAAACTTATGTTTCACCTTATATTATTTATAATGCTAATTTAATAGCTATATTATAAATTTTTTAATAAATTTTTTTTGCTTTTCATCGTTATCACTATTACATAATAATTAAAATAACTTAAAACCATCATTATTTTAATCTAATTTTTTATATAATAAATTTAGTTTATAATTAATTTGTTAATTTTTATTTTTATTCTTTAAATCAATTTCTTTAATTCTTTATAATATTTTTTAAAATCTTCATATTTTATAGAAACGTCTTCAAAAAGATATTCTTTTCCTATTATAGTATACCAGATAATCTTACATCTTCTTTTAAGTGTTTCTAAGAATCTAGCATCTTGTTTTGCATAAAAAGAATTTATATAGAATGCAAAGCTAATATCTTCATTATCGTAATTAGTTATTTTTAATATGCTACATTCACAATCACAAGGTATTGAAACTTCTTTTTCTATATTGTTATTTTCTGTTTTATCGTCCATGTTTTTATAATTCCTTCCTATTTAAATATATGTTTATATTAAATAATGCTAAATTAATAAAAATTGAAAAGAAAATTAAAAATTTTTAAAATCTTTTATTAAAAGTATTTACATTTAAAAAGATATGTGATATAATGTATACATAATAAATAATAGAAAGAAGGTAATATTATGGAAAATATTAGAGAAAGAAATGTCAATAAGTTAATTGAACAGGAAGCAAATGGAACAATAGGAGCATCAACAGTTGAAGTAGAAAACAATGAATGTGATGAAAAAACATTAAATTCTTATAAAGAAATGACTAATCAAGATTGGTACGACATTATATATTCAGAAGTAATAAAGCAACATGTTTTATTTGTTAGAGGTGGAATGATTGAAATGAAACAAGATATTAGATTTTTAGGAAAAGAAAAAATAATGGATATGATAGCAAAAAATGAATATGTAATAAATTGTTTAGAAGAAATGGATGATTTGCTAGCGGATAAATAACGTTAGCATTCATATAAAAAAAATGAAATAAGAGAGGTAGATAATAATGTATTTAAGAAGTAAAATTTTAGTTGATTTAATAGTAGACAGAATATTCACTATTTATAGTAAGAAATCAGAATTGAAAAGAATTAAGAATAACGTAGAATGGTTAAAGCAAGAAGAACAAAATGGAAATAGAAGAAAAACAGATAATTTTAAGAGATTCAAATTTGTAATGGAACCATCTATAGATATATGTGAAGAAAAAATCACAAATGTTCAAAAAGAAATGATATTAGAAAAACTATTCAATAAAATGGAGCCATTAGTATTTTAAACAATAAAATTTTTGATTTTTAGTATTTTATGTTTTGCATTATATAATAATACAAATAAAAGATAAGGAGGTATAAAATTGTCAGATTATAATGATAATTCAATTAAAGTATTAAATGATATAGATCACATTAAACTTAGAAAAGGAATGTATATAGGAGATCAAGGACCTTATCAATTATTCTCAGAAACGTTAGATAATGCTTTAGATGAAATGGGTGAAGGTTTCGGAGATGAAATATTAGTTATAGTAGATACTAAATTAAATAAGTACACAATAGTTGATCATGGTAGAGGAATTCCTATTGGTATGAAAACTTTAGAGTCTGGAGAAGAAAAGGAAACATTGGAAGTAATTTGTACTAAAGCAAATTCTTCAGGTAAATTCAATACTAATTCATATAAATATTCTGCAGGTATCAATGGTCTTGGAATAACAATAACAAATGCTTTATCAGAACAATTTGAAATAACAACAATGAGAGATGGAAAAGGAGTAACTTTCAAAGCAAATAATGGTATAAAACAATCTTTAGAATATTTAAATTTACCAAAAGAAAAACATGGAGTTATAACTTCATTTATTCCAGGTAATGAATTCAAATCAAAAGTAATATCTAAAGATAAAATTATAGAAAGATGTAGAGTAGCATCAGCATTAGGTTATAGAGTAAGATTGGCATATGATGGACAAGAAATTGATACAAATGCAACAATATTTGATTTAATTAATGAAATAGATAATTCAATCTCAATATATAAAGAATTACCTCTAATAACAGTAGAAGATTCTGAAAAACAATTAATGAAAGTGGCACTAAGATATACATCAGATACCTCTGATAGATATTTTGGTTATACAAATATGTTAACAAATTCATCTGGAGGAACACATGTTAATGAATTATCTAAAGCAGTAGTATCAGCTTGGCAAGATTTTATAGATAAAAAGAAAATAAAATTAGAAGTAAATCTTAAAAATAGTGATTATTTAGTTGGACTTAGAGCAGTATGTGCAATATTCATAGCACAACCTGAATTTAGTAGTCAAACTAAAGAGAAGTTAGTTACTCATAAAGATAAGTTAAAAGAACTAATGGAGAACTTTAAAGAAAAATTTAAAGAATTATTATATGAAAATGAAGATTTAACTTTAGCTTTAATAAAAAGATTTGAAGAATATAGAATAGCTCAGAATAAATTACTTACTAATAAAGATATAATGGCAAAAATAAAAATAAACAATGATACTTCAGATAATATAAGAAGAAGATCAGTATCTGAAAAATTAATAGAATGCACTTCTAAAAAGAGAGAAGGAACTGAATTATTTATTGTAGAGGGAAATTCAGCTATGGGCCCATTCGTAAAAACAAGAAACAAAGAGAAACAAGCAGTACTTCCATTAAGAGGAAAAATATTAAATGTAACTAATAGAAAAGTAAAAGATGCAATTAAAAATAAAGAAGTATGTGATATAGCAAACTGTTGTGGAGCAGGTATAGGAGCAAACAATGATGCTTCAAAAAGTAGATATGAAAAAATTATAATCTCAGCAGATGCAGATGTTGATGGTTTACAAATTGCTTGTTTGTTATTATCAGTATTTGTAAATATGTTTCCAGATATGATAAAACAAGGAAGAGTATTTTTAACATACCCACCATTATATGCTTGGAAAACTAAAACTGGTTATGATGGTTGTATGAAATTAGAAGATATTCCAAAAGATGTAAAAGAATATAGCCGTATAAAAGGACTTGGAGAATTTAACGACGATGAAATAAAATATTTTCTAGTTAATCCAGAAACAAGATATTTAGCACAAGTAGAGTACCCATCAGATGTAGATGAGTTTAATAGCATATTAGGTACTTCTAATGGTAAATATGAATTAATGAAAAAATTAGGAATTATAAGATAGAAAGGGGATATAAAATGAGAGAAATAACTACAGTAAATGCATTAGAAAAAGCTAAAGATAGCTATTCACAATATGGAAAAGAAGTTGCAATGGGTAGAGCATATCCTTGTGTATATGATGGTATGAAATTAGTATATAAAAGAGCAATATATTCTATGACAAAGCATTCTCCAAGAAGAAAAATAAAAGTAACATCATTAACTGGACCTTGTTTAGATTATCATCCACATCCAGAGTCAGTTCCAGAAGTTATCACACAATTAGGTTCAGACGATTGTAAATTAAAATTATTAGATACACAAGGTAACTTTGGAGGAAAAGGAGTAGATCATGCAGCATTTAGGTATATTGAAGGTATGTTATCTGATTTAGCAATAAAAATATTTACAGAAGGCTATGAATATACTACTTATGTACCAGGAGAGGTTGAGAAAGACGAACCATTAGCATTACCAACATATTTGCCATTATGTTTTATAAATGGAGCTTATGGAATACCATCTGGTATGAAAACATTAAGAATACCAGAATTAAATATACTTCAAATAATTGATTATTATATAGAAAAATTGAAACATAAAGATATAGAATATGTTCCTGCAGATAAATTCATTCCTCATCCAAATTTAGAAACAAACATAGTATCATCAGTTGAAGATTGGAATAATATAATGAAGACTGGTAATGGTTCAATAATAACTATACCAACAATAGAAATGAGTTCGAATAAAAGAATAATAACTATAAAAGATAGTATAGATATAAAATTAATTGATAAAGTAAGAAAAATATTAGACAGAGAAATAGTATTAGATAAAATAGATGTTAGAGATGAAACAACATCAAGAATTGAGATAGTTGTTGAGAGGGCTCCAAATAGACAAATTAATATGGATGAAGTTTATAATAAATTAAAGAAGAAACTTAGATCATCAGAATCTTATAACATGGCATTCTTTGATGAAGATTACATTTACGACGATGAAGCAAATTTTGAATTGGTAGCTAAAAAGAACTTAAGTTATTTAATTGATACTCATCATAATAGAATTAAAATACAATTAGAAGATCTATCTAAAAAATTATTAATATTACAAATAATTGAAAAGATTAAGAAAGATAAATTAGTAAATAAATTTACACAGCTATCTTATGAAGATACTATAAAATTACTTGTAGATACTTATAAAATAAATCAAGATATAGCAACTAAAGTAATTCAAAAACCAATATCATATTTAACTAAAGAACATTTAGATGAAATAAAAGATATTGAAGATAAAATAAAATCATTAGAAAATGATAGATCAGACATATATGAATTTTTAATAAAGAAATATACAGAGCTTAAAAAAGAGTTATCTAAAATATTAAAAAATAAATATATAGAAACAAAATTTATAAAATAAAAGAATAATAAAATCAAAAGTGCCTATTATAGATAATAGGCATTTATTTTTATATAAAATAGCATTTTATAATATAAATAACATTTTAAGAAAGTTGGAACTATTATGGGAAATGACGATTTAATAGAAATAGTTGTAAAACATTTTGGTTCAGATTATTCTTTATCTGAAAATGGTAAGAATATGTCTTATATTTGTCCATTTTGTGAAGACAAAGTGGGAAAAATAAAAACAGACAGAAAATTAGGAGTAAATGTAGATCCAGATTCATCACATAAGCTTCAATGGCACTGTTTTAGATGTGGATCATCTGGTAGATTAGAAGCTAAAAAGAAAACTTTATATGATAATCTACTAGGATTAACTGCAATTAAAAATATAACTTCTGTAATACCTGACTATGAAAATACTTCTGATGAATATAATATGACTTATTTACCAAAAGCACCTATATTAAAAGGAACTGAACCATATAATTATTTAATAAGTAGAGGAATAGATGATGAAAAAATTGAATACTATCAATTAAGATTAGGTAAAGATCAATTTTCAAAAAGAATAATCATACCTAATAAAATGTTTGGACAAACATGGTGTGATGTGTTTCAAGCAAGAGATTATACTGGCAGAAATCAACCTAAATATTTAAATCCTGCTGGAATAGATAAATCAAAAATAGTATTTAATTTACATAGACAACCTAATAATCCAGAAGAATTAATAATTGTAGAAGGTTGTATTACTGCAATATGTGGTGGTAAGAATTGTGTTGGTATGTATGGTTGTCATCCAAGTAAATCACAAATAGAACAAGTATTAAAATTAAAGCCAAAAAATTTAATATGTTGTCTAGATAATGATGAAGCTGGAAATAATGGTACAAGGCAATTAATAAAAGATATACTAAGTAGAAATTATAAAGGTAAGTTATATTATGTAAATATGCCAAGAGGTAAAGATGCAGCAGATTTAGGAGAAAAAGCATTTCAAGATTATGTTAAAAGAAATAAAAAAGTTTATGACGAGTTTACATTTAACTTAAATATGAGATTATTATAAAGGAGAAAATTATGGGGATGATTGAATTTATCTTTAATTTTGTAAGTGTTATTGCTATAATAGATTTCATTTATAATACAATAATCAATATAGCTAATAGAGAGTATATAGAACTATTGTTATTAGCTGGAGGTAAAAGAGAACAATCTTATATAATAAAAAAAAATGATAGAAAAACTTATAATTGTTATTTATGTTGCTTACTTAATTTATAAATTTATATGGAGGTAGTAAATGAAAGTTAAGAACAAAAAATTAAGATGGGATGTTTTGAATTGGGATTTTAATTCTAATAAATTAATTAATTTCAATATCTTTTATCAAGATTTTATTGATGAATTATACAAAAGATATAAGAATAAAAAGATAAATACTAAAGAGGATTTAAAAAATTATATACTTCTTTATTGCAGAAAATATTGGTGCAGAAGAGAATATGAAATTTTAGTGGGAGATCTATCTAGCAGTAGAGATGAATTTATAAAAATAGATGTGTTCTCTCAAGTAGAAATGAATATAGATAGAATAACAGAATATGTAAACAGAGAGTTAGAAATAAATTTATAGGAGGAATTAAAAATGAAAATTATAAAACCTAAAATTGAAGTAGAAAAATTTGATGGTATTAAGATTATGAAAAATATCGAAAGAGCATGTAGAACTTGCTATAAAAGTGAAGGAAACATCAAAGAAGATAGTTATAAAACATTGTTAAAAAATTGTATAACAAGAGGTCATGAATCAGTATTAGAACATGAAAAGATCACAATAAGAATGATATGTGATATTGGTGTATATAAAGATTTAACAAGACATAGAGCAGGAGCATCCTATTCAATCGAAAGCACAAGGTACTGCAACTATGGTAAAGATAAGTTTGATAATGAAATTAAGTTTATTGAACCAGTATTTTATTTAGATAAAAATCCTGATGAATTAGTAAATGATTTTGATATACAAAACGCTTTAAGAACTAAATATTGGAAAGAATGCATGGAAAATATAGAATCAGCTTATTTACAAGCTTCTAGAATAGAAAAAACCACTGCAGATCAATTAAGAATGTTTCTTCCTCATAGTACTGCAGCAGAAGTTACAATGACATGCAATATAAGAGAATGGAAACACGTTCTATCTTTAAGAGCGAATAATCATGCACACCCATCTATTCAACAACTTTTAATACCATTACTTTTATTATTTAAAAAAGAAATGCCAGAAATATTTGACAATGTAGAATATAATGAAAAGTTTGAAGAAACGTATGGTGCTAAATTAGCGAAAATATCATTTATAGAGGAATAATAAATTATGGAGATTTGTTTTAAAATCAAATGTGATTATGAAGAACAATACATATGTACAGAAGAATGGATGGAAAAGAATAAAAAGAATGCTATAAGTGGTGCTAGATATGAAGTATTACGTAAAGGATTTATAGGTTCTATAGAAGAAATGATAAATCATTGTTTAACTTATTACATAGATATAGATGTACCAAAAGAATACAAAGTAACTAAAATTTATAATATAATACTTTCTACTGGAAATTTTGAACCAGATGACAGAACATATTCAACTGTTACAAGTAGCATTATCTTTTCAACTTCAAATGAAAAATTAGCAAAAAGAAGATTTAAACTTTTTTGTAAACAAAGAAAGAACTTAAATGTAACGCAACAAGGTAAAAATCATTTTTGTTGGTATGGAGAAGATTTTGCTCATAATCAAATAGTATTTTCTTATGATTTAAGGAGTAGTTATTTAATAAAGAAAGAAGATGATGTTTAATATGTCTATTATATGTGCTATAGATATTGCAGGCAAAGCAAGAAATGGTCTAGCAATTAGAAATGAAGATGGAGAATTATTAGCATGGGATTATTTAAAATATGAAGGGCCAGACCCATATACTCATAGAAAGAAGTTAATCAGATTAATCGAGAATTACTATCAAATTTATAAATATGATATTATATTATATGAACAAATAAATTTATTTAGAAAAGGTCTGATTAATCTAGGAAGTATTGTAAGTTTGGCTAGAGTACAAACTTCTATACTTGATAATTTTTCAGATAAATGTAAAATAATTGAAATACCTGTTAGATCTTGGAAGGCAATGATACTTAAAGATTATCATGGAGCAAGTTCAGATAAAGATGACAGTGTGAATTGGGTAATTGATAATGAAATAGATAAGAATAAGAAAGATATAGACTTATTAGTAACTACAGGTGGACCAAGAAAACAGTATTTAGAATTTAATCATGATATGGCAGATGCTATATGTCAAAGTGCAGTTATTTCTTACGATAAATTTAAGAAAGAATATTTATCAGAAAAAAGTAAATATAATGTAACTAAAAATTAGGAGTTGTTATAATGTTAAATGAAAAAGATAATGAAATAAAATCATCTAAAATTGAAGATAGATTAAGACCAATGTATGATGCATTAATGCTACTTCCTTGTTTAAACGACTACAATGATGAAAATATAAAAACTTTATCAGATATTTTCTTAGCTTTAGGTAATAATGAAGCATTTATAAATTTTATAATATTATTTAGTGGAAAAACTATAAAAATTCCAAAAATTGAAGAATTAGAATTATGTGTTAAGATACTTAATGCATATAACTATTATATAAGAAATTATAAATTAGCTTTTATTGATAATAATACAATCAGAATTATTTTTAAAAGGTTCAAAATAGAAATAACAAGAGAAAATTTAAATCTTTTTAAAAAGATAGATAGTTTTCTTACTAAATAAAAAGGAGGTACTTAGTTGAGCATATTAAAAGATATACCAGAACAAATTGAAATTGGTGAAAGAGTAGCAGAACTTTTAAAAGAAAAAGATGTTGTAATTATAGACGCTCCTACTGGTTGGGGTAAAACGGGTTTAGCATATCAAATTTATAAAGCTTACAATAGTAGAACACTGATTTTAAACAATAATAATGTTTTAGTAAATCAATACATAGATTTATTAGAAGACAATTTAAAAAATGAGTGTGTTTCGTGTAAAGGAGCAACAAATTATAAATGTACAAAGAATCCAACTAAAAATCCAGCAACTGCAAGATGTGCTAAAATAGGTTGTCCATTATTTAAAGCTAAAGTCCCAGGATGTGAATATTATGAAAGACGAAAAGAAATGAATAATCTTCCATTAGTTATATCTAATTATCAATTAATGTTATCTTTGATTGATGTTAAGTCAAAAATAGAAAAATATGATTTAGTAATATGTGACGAATGCCATAATATTGAGAATATCATAGTTGATTATGCAACAGTAAGTATGACTGAAAATATGGTAAACGAAATATCAGCATATAATGATATGATTAAACATGTTACTTCATTAGCTGACTATTCAAAAGAAATGTTAAATCAAAAAACAAAAGAATTAAGAGAATTAGTTTTATCAACTACTAATGAAAATTATCTATTTAATTTTACAGAATTCTATAAATCTATATCAGATATGATAACAATATTAGCAAATATGAGTGAGAATGATAATGATTATGGTTATCAAGATTATTTAGCAAAAGCAATATGCAAATGGCAAAATTATCAAGATTCTATAAATAAAGATAATTTTTTGTATGATAGTGAAGATAAAAAAGCACATAGATTAGTCCCATTAAACATAGATGAATTTTTTAGTGGTTATATGAAAAATATTGCACCTAAAATTGTATTAATGAGTGCTACAGTAATAAATCATAAAAACATGATAAAAGATTTAGGATTAAATCCAGATAAAGTAGAATATATTGAATTAAATTCAAAATTTAAAAAAGAAAATAGACCAATAATTCCTATGAATTCAGCAAAAGTTAAAATAACAGATAAAGATTATGAATATTCAGACGATTTCAAAAAATTAATTAACTCAATAATCAATTTATTAACTGCACATAGACAAAATGGTGACTCAGGAGTAATTTATTGTAATTCATATAAATTATGTAATATGATATATGTTAATATCAAAAACAGAGTAGATTATCAAATTCTAATGAACACAAATGCTTCAGAAGCAAAAACTATATTAAATAAGTTTTTAGATACAAATATAAAAAACAGATTATTAATATCGCCATCATTTTCAGAAGGAGTAAACTTTGGTGGAGATATATCTAGATTTCAAATAATACCGAAAGTGCCATATTTATATTTAGGTTCTACAAGAATTAGTACTAAAACAAAACTAAATAGAAGATGGTATACAAACAAAACAATTGAGAATATAATACAAGCATCAGGTAGGTCTGTAAGATCAGCAGATGATGAAGCAGTAACATACATACTTGATTCAGATTTTATGAGATGCTATGAACAATATAAAGAAGATTACCCTACTTGGTTTAATGAAGCAGTAATATTAGATGTTAATAATTTGTAAAATATAAAGGAGGTGGTTTTTATGAGTAGAATAGATAAAACTAATTACTATCTTAGCATTGCAGAATCTGTATCACAAAGGTCAACGTGTTTAAAAAGGCAATATGGTTCTATAATTGTAAAAAATGATAGTGTTATTTCTACTCGGCCTCAAGATTTAATGGAGCTCCTCGTGGAGTAGAATCTTGTTTGGAATGTGGTAAATGCTTAAGAGAAAATTCAGAAAGAGGAATGGATTATAGTTTATGTCTCTCTGTGCATAGTGAACAAAACTCTATAATTCATGCTTCAAGAAATGAAATGATTGATAGTGAGTTATATTTAGTTGGAATACAACTTAAGGACGGTATAAAAACGTATGTAGATAACGTTGCTCCATGCTCACTTTGTAAAAGAATGATAATTAATGCAGGAATAAAGAAAGTAATTATAAGATTAACAGATACAGAATATGACGTACTTAATGTTAACGATTGGATTATTAATAAAGATATTTTAACAGGAGGTTATTAGAATGACAGATTTGATTACAAAAATATTTATAATTTACATAATAGGTTATGTTATTTCTTTTATCATAATGTATTATAACAGAGTAGAGACAGACGCAAATTTTATAGGTACAAATAAACAACTTATAAAAGAATTCTTTATATCATTTGTTTGGCCAATAATATTTACATATATAGTATTAGTAACAATTTTAAAATATGTATCATTAGTTTCATTAACAGCATTTGTTTATATCAAAGAAATCTTTTTAAACTTGTTTAGTAAACAAAATAAAAATAATATAGAGGAATACAATGAACCTCAAAAAGAAATTGAAGAGGAGGAGTAATAATGAGTGTATTAATAACAGGAGGACTTGGATACGTTGGCTCAAACGTAGCAAAAGATCTTATTTCTAATGGTGAAGAAGTTATAATTCTTGATAATTTAAGCAATTCTTTACTAATTACTTATAAAAATATAAAAGATATTACAAAAAAGAATTTTAAATTTTATGCAAAAGATTTATTAGATGAAAAAGAATTAATAAAAATATTTAAAGAAAATCAAATAGAGTCTGTAATTAATTTAGCAGAGCCTGTATTTGAAAATACATTAGACTACTATAATAATAAAATTAATATGTTACTAAATTTATTAAATGTAATGAAAACTTTTAATGTAAAAAGATTAATTCAAGCATCTTCTGATATTTATGAAGAAGAAGGTGTATCTAAAGAAATAGATAAAACAATAGATATACTTAATAATAAAGTAGATATAAAAACAAAAACTGATAAAATGTGTGAAAACATAATAACACAATTTTATAATGAAGAAAAGGACGAAAATTGGTCTATTAATATATTAAGATTATTTAATGTTTGTGGAGTAGACTCAACAGGAATTTTAGGAAATACTATGATAAACAAAAATGACATATTTTCTAAATTATTAAGATTTTATATAAATAAAGAATCAGTTGGAATTCTAAATAAATACATAACATATGATAATACAAAAATTAGAGATTATATTCATATATCTGATGTTTCAACGGCTATTATAAAATCTTTAAATTTAGTTAGATCTTCTGTAAATCAAATCAATACAATTAATGTATGTACAGGTAAACCAACTAGTGAATTGATGATAATTAAATTATTTGAAACAATAACAAGATCTAA
>CAPQQE010000001.1:21905-25538 GCA_948687865.1 uncultured Bacilli bacterium | reverse complement strand
AGTTTAAAATTTGATAATAAATACTCAATAGACGTGATAGTAAGAAATACAATAGAATATTCTCATAACTATAATCAAATTGTAAAAGAAAACAAAGAACTTGAAAAACAATTACAAAAACAATCTGATAAAAAGGAGAGCGTAAATGAAAAAGGAAATAAATCAGAATCAGAAGAGTAAGCTTATTGTTGTAGAAGGACCACAAGGAGTTGGTAAGACAACTTATGTAGAATATATAAGAGAAAGAATGCCATATACTAATCTTTATAGATTATACGGTACTAATGACAGCTCTGAAGCTGGATTAAAGAAGTCAAATAAAATGTACAGAGCTTTATTAAGTTATATGAAGCAATTAGAAGGGCAAGGAATAAATTTATTATTTGACAGATCTTTCTTTACTGAATTTGTATATTGCAATTTAGGTTACAAAAAATATAGTTTTAAAGATTCTTTCTTTAAATTACTTTTAAAATTCTCATTATTAGACTTTGATATTTATTATATAACATTGTATTTAGAAAATACCGATAATTATAAAGAAAGACTTAATAGAGGAAATAAAGCTAAAGTAGATTATGCAAACAAAGTTTGATATATCTAATAGCATAGATCAACAAAATGAATATATTAGAGTATCTAAATGTGTTAAAAAGAAATACCCTAAAATAAATTGTTATAATATAAATACTGATAAAGATATTAATGATGTTTATAATGAAATAGATAACATTTTAAACATTAAATAGCATTATTATAATTAGGAGGTAATTATTATGATAAACATATTAAATTCAAATTATTTTGATTGTGATGATATAGTTGAAATACTTAAAGATAAATATAAAAATAAACAATTTGATTCAACTGGTAATGTGTCAATATTATCTGCTTCATTTGTAGTAACAAAACCATATTTAATAAGAGAAGCAAATGAAGATTATGTTCAAAGAGAACTTAAATGGTATCTATCAGAAAGCTTAAATGTTAACGATATTCCAGGTAAAACTCCAAAAATATGGGAACAAGTAGCAGATAAAGATGGTTTTATTAATTCAAATTATGGATGGACAACATTTAGTAAAGATAATTATAGTCAATTTGACAAAGTTGTAGAAGAATTATCTAAGAATAAATATAGTAGACAAGGTGTAGTTATATTTGTTAGACCAACAATGCATGAAGATAGTAAAAGAAATGGAATGCATGATTGGATTTGTACTTATTGTTATAATTTTAAAGTTGAAAAAGATAATGATGGAATAGATAAATTATATATGATGGTTAACATGAGAAGCAATGATTCTGTTTTTGGATTTGCTAATGATCAACCATTTGCAAATTATGTATTTGACAGAATGCTAGAAGAGCTTAAAAAAGTTCATCCAGAATTACAAAAAGGTGTAATGTTTTGGAAAGCAGATAACTTACACGTATATCCAAGACATTTCAAATACTTAGAAATTGAAGGTGATATAGATGAATAAAGATATATTCTTAAGAGATGATAACATTTTAGAATTAAATTTACCAGAGCAAAATAAATTTTATAGTATACCATTGTTCTCTTCAGATTATATTTACATAATAAAAGGTGAAAAATATATAACAATGATATTAAATGACCAACAACAAGTAAATATGATACCAATAGAAATGTATAACGATTTATGTCACTTTATATCAAAAAGTTTTAACTATAAATTTAAAGATTATAAAATGAAAACTGTAATTATGAAAAAAGGTGCAATAAATAAAGATAGAAATGAATTAACTCAAGATGATTTTATAGATAGTGAGGATACTGTAGATTTATTTATAAATAGTAAATCTAAAAATATATTATCTATAACAACTGAAGGAGAAGATGAAAATAAAGTGTATGTTTCTATAAAAAATAAAGGTGTTA
This sequence comes from uncultured Bacilli bacterium, assembly GCA_948687865.1. The sequence goes on along the minus strand of CAPQQE010000001.1, from coordinate 23,629 downwards.
TGGTTATTAATAAGATAGGAGGTCAATAATATGACTGCTAATTTTTTAATAGCATTAGCTGAATTATTAAGAGAGTGTCCATCTTGTCATAAAGTTACATTAGATGATGGAAAACTTGATATATCTTCAAATAAAATCACAAGAACTTGTAAATGTGGTTATAGCATTGAGTTAGATATAAAAGAAGGAATTAACGTACCGCAACAAAAAATTCTAGTTGAAGACAATAAATCTCAAAAGAAGGGAGGAAATTAATATGGCAGCATCTGTTTTAAGAGCAGATTTAGAAAGAAAGAAAAGTGAATTAGTTGCTAAATATAATGTATTAGTAATGAATATAAAAAGATTAGAAGATGATAAAACGTCAATGAATAACGAAGCATTAATGACAAAGGGAGCAATAAAAGAAATAGAAATACTATTATCTGAATTAGACAAAGAAGATGAAGAAATATCAAAAGCTGGTAAAGCATTAGAAGAAAATAATGAACAAGTAGATAAAAAATAGCATTTTAATAAAATATAAAAATTGAAAGGAGTAAATTGTTATGGAACAATCAAGATTAGAAAAATTAGTTGGAGAACTTGTAAGAAGAGTAGACACTTTAGAATCTGCAATCAAAGTTAGAGATGAATTTAACAAAGATATGATAATGGGAGAACAAGAAATTGAAATTCCATATTGGTTTGAAAATGAGTCATCTCAATTACCAATTAGAAAGAAAGAAGGAGATGTTGGTTATGATGCATATGCAAATGAAACAAAAATAATCAAAGCTCATTCTGCAGATAAAGTGTCTTTAGGAATTGGTATTGGAGTTCCAATGGGATTTGGAGTACATGCAAGAAATAGAAGTGGTAACTTTTTAGGAAATAATTATGAAGGCCAAATTGCTATAGGAGATGCATGGATAGACCCTAATTACAGAGGAATAATAAATGCATTAATTCAAAATAATAGTGATAAAGACGTAGAAATAAAATCTGGAGATAGAGTTTGTTCAATTGATTTAACAAAATCATACTCAATGAAATACATTCCAGTAGAAGAATATTGTAAAAATCATAATATTACAGTAGAAGATTTTATGAATACTAACAGAGGAAAAACTGGTTTTGGAACTTCAGGTTTACTTTAGTATAATAAACTGTTATCAATATTTTATTAAGTAAAGAAGGTATTGATAATGTATGTTAATAAAATTAAAAAATCTTTTGTATTATATGAACATATAAGTCCTAATGGTAAAAGATATAGGAGTAACAAGTAAGTCTCCAGAAAATAGATGGTGTAATGGTCTTGGTTATTCATATAATAAATATTTTTATTCAGCTATAAAGAAATATGGATGGGATAATTTTAAACATAACATAATAAAAGAAAATTTGTCTTATGAAGAAGCAGCAAATTTAGAAAGAGAATACATAGAAAAATATGACACTATAAACCCTAAAAAGGTTATAATCATTCTATTGGAGGAGAAGGTATTTCTAATTATTGTTTAACTGAAGAATACAAAAAGAAAATATCTGAAGCAACTAAGAAAGCAATGCAAAATCCAGAAGTTAAAGAAAAAATATCTAAATTAACTAAAAAAGCTTTAAATAAAGAAGAAATTAAAAAGAAACTTAAAGAAAGAACAAAACCATATAGTTATAGAAAGAAGGTGGATTTGATGGCTAATGAAAATGATTTAGATAATTTAGTTAAAAAATTTGTAAAT
>CAPQQE010000001.1:15503-21895 GCA_948687865.1 uncultured Bacilli bacterium | reverse complement strand
TAAATGAAATCAGTAATGAAGACAAACAAAGATTTGCTGAATTAGCTGGTGAGGCATTAAAAAATAATGAAAATAAAATGCAAGAAGTTGCAAATTCATTTGTAGACCAAGACAAAACTAAAAATCAAGAAAACAATGAAGCAGACGAAAATGAATTAATATTATATAAAAGTATACCAGTTCAAAAAGTTGATTCATCAAATATAGAAGGTTTAGCATATCTATCTGAGTCTAAAGTATTAAAAATTAGATTTTCTGGTGGAGGAGAATATGTTTATAAAAACGTTGAAGAACTTCAATATAAAAATATAATGAACGCTAAATCAATAGGTAAATATTTTAACGATAATATTAAAGCTTTTCCAGATAAATACAAATTTATAAGATTATAAAATAGGAGGTAATGTAATGTCAAACTTAGAGTTACAAAAAGCATCATTAGTTTTATTTAAATCAATTGTGCGAGACGAAGAGATAAGTAATAATGAAATAGATAATGTTTTAGTAGAAGAGTCTTTAAAACAAGGAATATTATTTAATGTTAATCTACATAAGTACATAAATAACAATAAAGATATTAAAGATTTTATATATCAATATTATGGAAAGGACAAATTTAACTTAAATAATACATTTCATAAATCATATAAAACAGTAAAAGAAGCTTCAGAAGAATTATTACGTTTTCAAGCTACTTTGCATTACATTACTACTTATGGTTTTGAAGAATTAGGAATATTTGACGAAAATACTGTGTATGTTCCTAATGAAAAGTTAGAACTACCTGAAAATACTAAATCATTATATATTACCTATATAAATATCATATCAAAAGAAGAAATATCAAAAAGAATTATGAATTTATTATCTTCTGGAATAGCTTTAAATAGAGAGATAATTGACAATGCTATATGTATTATAAAAAATATTGGTATAGAATTATGCTTAGATGATATAAAAAATAAAGAAGCAAAATGTATATTATCATCTGAATTAGGTATAATACCAAGTAGTTCAGATGAGATATTAAGAACATTATGTTATATTGCTACAGATGATACATCTTTAATAAGATCAGTTAGAAATTTTAAAGCTGTAAAAAATAGTATAAGATCAGATAATACTAACGTATATAATTACATTAAATTATTAGAAAACAAAATAGAAAAGCTTTCTGAAAGTTATTTAAGAAATAAACAACTTTGGTTAGCATTTAAAAATAATGTAGAATTTGATAAATATGACGATGAAGATTTAGTAGAAATGAAACAAAGACAAAAGTATATAAATCATTTTATCAATAGATTAAGAAAATTAGCTGAGAAAAATCATGTACCTATGATAGATCCAGTAAATTTAAGTAATATAAAAAATATAAATATAGCTAATAAATTTATAGAAGATAATTCTTTATTAAATAATGAGAATATATTTAGTAAAATAAAAGCTTATAATTATCTAAAATCTAAAGTTACAGATAATGATAACATCTATAAAAACTATAGAATAAGAAATGGTTTAACATATTCTGTAGAGAAAGAATCCTCATACAAAAAGTTATTAAGTATGTTGTATGAAAATATCAAAGACTACATTAATAAAATTATTAAAAACAAAAAAGTTTATATACCAAAAAATGTAACATATGTAATGCCAACATCTGAAAAGAAATTTATTAATGGAATACCAGAGATGAGTAAGATAGACTTTAAAGATAATTTTTCAGTAGGAATATATTGGAAAAATCATATTGATAAAGATAGAAATGCTGAGGTTCAAACAGATTTAGATCTGAAGTTAATGTCATTAAATAGTATAATTGGCTGGGATTATAGTCTTAAAGAAAAAGATACAATAATATACACTGGAGATATGACAGATGCATCCATTCAACGTGGTGGAGCAGCAGAAGCAATGTTTATTGATAAAACCACAGAAGATCCATATTTAGTTATGTTAAATAATTTTACAGATAAATTCGATGTAGAATATAAGTTAATATTTGAAAATATAGAAGACCAATATAAACAAAAATTTATAGATGAAAGACATACTAGTCATTACGGAAGTAAAAATAGAATAGAAGAAAATTTTATATTCAATGTGAATAATTGTATGACTTTAAATTCTAAAATAGGTAAAGATGAACAAAGTCAAAAATGTATAGGAATGTTCTATGATAAAGCTTTCTTATTCTTAAATACTAACATAGGTTATGGTAGATCATCTCATAGGTCAGAATATTTAGATAATTTCTTAAAAGCTACAATATTAGAAAACAAAAATATGTTAACTATAAATGAATTGTTGTTAGATAATTTAGTAGATAATAAAAATGACGCAGATATTGATTTATCTTTTGAAAATATTAATTCAGATACGTTTATAAAGCTTTTAATTAATCAAGATGATAACGAGAATTAATTCTGATTAATTTTTAGAATTAATTAAATAAATTATATTAATTAAAAATCACTATATTTAGAATTTATTTTAATTATAGTGGTTTTATTTTTTATGTTTGTAGCATTTTATAAAATATAAAGATAAGTTGAGAAAGGAGATTTTGTCTTATGAAAAATAAATTAATGAATGATCTAAAAGAATCCATGAAAAATAAAGAAATTGTTAGAAAGAACACAATACAATTAATTAGGTCATCTATATTGCAATATGAAAAAGATAATCAAATAGAAATAGATGATAACAAAATAATAGATATAATAACTAAAGAAAGAAAATCAAGATTAGATGCATTAAAAGATTTTGAAAAAGCTAAAAGAGATGATTTAATATTTGTTACTAAAAAAGAAATTGAAGTATTAGAAGAGTATTTACCAAAACAATTAACAGATGAGGAATTAAGATTTGAAATAGCTGTAATAATCTCAGATGTGGACGCTTGGGAGCCTGGTGACATTGGAATAGTTATGAGAACAGCTAAAGATAGAATAGGAAATAAAGCAGACGGTAAAAGAATATCTGCTATAGTTAAAGAATATTTAGAAAAAAGACAAAAAGAACTAAATGAAAAGAAAGGTGATAATTAATGTCAGTTGTAATTGCATGTAAATTTAATAATGGAGTAGTTATGGCAGCAGATAGACAAGTAACGAGATGGCAAGATAAAATAGAAGACAGTGTAAATAAAATTAAAGAAGTCGGCAATAAAAATATAATTATAGGTGGAGTTGGTTATTTAAGAGATCTACAAAATATGTTTTATATTTCATCTAAGTTATTTAACGATGTCAAAGAATTAAATGAAACAGAATTAGTATCTACAATTAATTCTAAACTTACTAATTTATATAGAGAAAATCAATTTATTAGTTCAACAGATATACTTAATAAATGTAATAGCGAATTTATAATATCTGATCCATACAATATAAATTTATTATGTGGAGATTTATCAGTGTTATCTGGATTTGACTATTATGCTATAGGGTGTGGTCAAGATTTAGTAATGGGACATTTAAATATTGAATTTGAAAAGAAAAATCCAAATTATATGGATGTTAAAGATATAGTAAAAATATTAAAAAACTCAATTAAAGTAGCATGTAAAGATAGCACTGGAATAGACGATAATGTAGATATTATAATTGCGTATAAACATTCTAGTGATTTAGTAGAAGATAGTACATTTGAAATTATAGAAAGATGTGAGTATGATATTGTAAATAAAGAAAAACCAAAATCAGAGTGTAGTAATAAGTGTAAAGACTGTGTACATAAAATGAGATTCATATATCATAAGAAGAATAAAACAATACAAATGATATCAAATTAGAAAGGAGTGATCAATATGGCAGATGAAAATAATAAGTTAATTTGCCAAGAATGCTTATCAGAAGTAGAGCATTTTAAAGAAGATAATATATGTGATACTTGTTTTAAAAGAAAAATAAGAATGGGATCTAAATATATACCATTCAAAAACCTTAGTGATAAAGACAAATCAGATATATTAAAATCTCGAGAATATAATAGAAAAAGAATACTAAAAGATAAAGAGACAACAGAAAGACTTAAAAGTGTGTCAATTAAAATAGATTATGGTAATTTAAAAGATGAAATAAATACAAATCTTACGAATGCTTTTAATAAATTAAATATAGATAATAAAATACCAGATATTAATAAAGAAGAAAATGAAGAAAATAATAGTGAGATAAATAAATTAGATGAATTATTAGAAATTATTGAAGAAATATCTAATTTTGATAAAAACAAAATAGAAGAAAGAAAAGCTCAAGTAAATAAAAAAGTATCAACTATTGATAATTATATAATTGATATATTACATAATTTAGAAAATCTTGAATTAGACGAGGATGACAAAATATTAGAAGAAGCTAAAAAGATTATAATACTTAGAAATATAAGAAGAGAATATAAAAATGAAGAACAAACATTAATTTTAAAGAAGAAAGCTTTTCTTAATATAAAAGATCCAACAAGATTGTCAGACATTAAAAAAGAAATTCAATCGTTTAAAAGATCTATGAAAACAAAACACTATAATCCATATGTGGAAGATCCTAAAAATGATAGAATATTAGGAGAACATAAATTTAGGTGTCAATGTGATGCATTATCTAATAATACAGAGAGAAAAGTCGTTAAATTTAATGAGGTTATAAAGGCTAAAAACCAAGAAGATGCTAAAAATAAAGTAGTAGAAAAATTAAGAGATCAATATGGAAATAGTGTTGTTTGGTCAAAAATAAATGTATATTCAGTAAGGGGGTAGAACTATTATGAGATTATTTGCATATATAAGAGAAAAAAGATATAATTTAAAATATCGTCTACAAAGATTCATGAAATCATATGCTTCTGAAGATTTATTTTCAATAGATTACTGGTTTCAAACTACTTTTGTAGAAATGATAAAAGAATTTGAAAAAACTGTTATAGGTTCTCCAATGTGTGAAATAAATGAACCAAAAAAGTTTAATAAAGAATTTTATAATAAAGCTTATAATGAAATATTAGAAGAAGTAATTGAATCAAAGTATTTTTCTGATATTAAAACATTAGAAGAAGCTAAAGAATATTTTGACGATGACAATGATAAAAATTATCTTAATTGGAGATTAGTTCTTAAAAGAATTGCATACTGTTTAGAGCAGTCAAATGACGATTTTTGTAATGAGAAAAATGAATATTGGGACGAACTTTATAGTTTAATTTTTAAAGATGAAAACAGTCTTAGTAATGATGAAATAGAAAGAAAAAATGAATTAGAAAAACTTAATGAAAGTAGAAATATAGAAATAGATAAATATAAAGAAAGTATGAAAAATGAAGCTTTTAAATTAATCTCTAAATATTTCTTTAATCTTTGGGATTAAAAGTATTTACATTTTTATAGTTTTGTTATATAATTGCATTATTAAAATAAATTATAATTGAGAAGAGGTAATTTATATGATAATTAGACACAATTGTTTTGAAACAAACTCATCAAGCACACACGCTCTATGTATAGGAAAAGGAATTAGGAAGTTAAAAACTCCTATGGAATTAATATCTAAATACAAATACTATAGTTATTTTTCAGATAGTGATGCTTTAGATAAACAATATCTACCAAAATTAAAAAATAAAGAAGATTGCGTTTTTGGTGGAGATAAAATGACAGTAAATTTAAGAAGAGTTGAAGATTTAAGTAGAGAGTTTAATATATATGAAACATTTGAATCTAAATGCAATTTCATATGGACAACTTTAATTTATTTTTACAGACATAATGGAAGTGATTGGCTTAAGGATTATCATAAAAATATAAATATAGAAGAACTGTTTAACATATTTTTAAAAGAATTACATAAATATGGTTTTAAAGTTAGGTTTTTAGATATTGAAATGAAAGAAAAAGAGCCTGAAGTAAAAGAAAAATGGAATAGTCCTATAATATTAGGAAAAATGCCAGATGAAGAATTTATACCTAAATATGCTAGAGGAAAATATATGTATGGCATACAAACTTATGGTTATTTTCCATTAGAAGAACTAAATATAATAATTAAAAATCCAGTTTTATTATGGAACTTGTTATTAGGAAACTCAAAGATATATACAGGAAGTGATGAAGAAGATACATTCGAAGATCTTGATTTTAGCTATTATTACTATAAATTAGTAGGTGGTTCAGATTGGGGAGAATGTATGACAGACAATTTCTTTAGTTTTGCTAATAGACATAAAATTCCAAAATTAATTGGAAGCTATGTAAATGGAAACTATGAAACAAAGATATATGAAGATGGTACAAGAACTAGAGAATTATTAAATAAAGAAACGTTTTATGACCAAGGAATATTTAAATCTGATATGTTCAAAGAAAAAGAAATAGATTTAATGAAACCTGAATTTCCTGA
>CAPQQE010000001.1:14816-15493 GCA_948687865.1 uncultured Bacilli bacterium | reverse complement strand
GAGAATATAGATTTAAAAATAACAAATTATTGTAAAAATAATTGTAAATACTGTTATGCTAAGTCTAATAAAGATGGAAAGCATGCAGATAAAGCATTTGTTAAAAGACTTATTAATAGTATGCATCCATATACAGAAGTAGCATTAGGTGGAGGAAATACTTTAGCATATCCAGATTTAGTAGAAATATTAGAATTTGCTAAATCTAAAAACGTAATTTGTAATATAACTGTAAAAGATGTGGACATTATTAAAAATGAAAAGTTAATTAATGACTTATATGATTTAGAATTAATAAGATCGATTGGAGTTTCACCTACAACAATAAAAACATTAAAAGAAGCACATGATATTCTTGGTAATAATAATTTTGTATTACATTTAATTTTAGGTATACATGGAAAAGATTTTCTAAATAAATTAAAAAGAGAAAACTTATATAATGTAGAAAGAATATTATTCTTAGGCTATAAAGAAATCGGTTTAGGAGAAGAGTTTTATAAAGAAAACAAAGATGTTATCGATAAAAAGATAAATGAAATAAAAAACATAAAATCAATAAAATTACCTATTGAAACAATTTCATTCGATAACCTTGCTATAAATCAACTAAATCTAGACACATTAGAAGAATTCGATATGTTATATCAAGGTGAAGATGGAAAATTCAGTTTTTA
>CAPQQE010000001.1:13344-14778 GCA_948687865.1 uncultured Bacilli bacterium | reverse complement strand
CGTAGATAAATTATATGCAAGAAGTTCATTAGCATCTGATAAAGAAAAAGATACAATTTGTAAATTAGATGTTCAGGGATGTTATGAGTTTTTAAATAAATATTAAACTATACTTAAGGAGAGTTTTATAAATGTCAAAAACTATATTAACACAGAAAATACAGGAATCTGCAATATCTTATCTTTCTAAACTTGGAACTTTTGTATGTCCGGAAGTTGGAATAACAACAACTATTTTAGGCTATCCAAAGTACTGGAGAAAAGACGTAATTGAAAAAGCTAAAAAAGAAAATTGGAAGAAATACGAAATAGAACAGCTTGAAATAGTAGATATATTATGTTGGGAAAGCAATAAAGATATTTGGAGATGTTACGAAATAAAAATAAGTAAAAATGATTTTCATAGTAAATGTAAGAAAACATTTGTGGGTAACTACAATTATTATATAATGACAAAAGATTTATGGAATGAAGTCTCATCTGAAATACCTCAAAATATTGGGGTATTAATTTATAATAATGGATTTTTTGAAATTGTTAAAAAGCCAAAATTTCAAGAGCTATCAATTGACAAAGATATATTATGTTATTCAATGATAAAATCGCTTTATAGAGAAAATCAAAAAATAGAAAAAAGAGTTAAAAATATAATAAAAGATGAAATAATTTTAAAAAGAAAAGAACTTGACAATAAAGCAAATGAATTATATAAAAACAAAAAGAAATGTGATAATAGTTGTCAAATAGAAGAAATAGAAAAAGAAATAGATAGTATTGATGATAAGATTTCTTTATTAAATAGTTTAGCATTTATAAGATATTTATATTAAGAAAGGAGTATTATTCATGATAGAACAGCATTTAGACTGTACGAACATAGGTACATGGGTTCATGATTTACAAGAAGGACAAATATTTAGATATTGTGTATACAAAAAGGTTTTCACACCATACGAACAAGATAAAAAATTCTCTGATGAATCTATATTTGAAGATGGTGGTTATTGGAATTACGCGTATATAACAAATGTAATTGAAATACCAAATGATATATTAATAGAATTTGACGAGCTATATGAAGAAGATGGAGATTTTAAAAGTAGATGTTTCAAAACATATAGAAAATTATCAGATATACAATTAATAAAATATGAAAAAGATAATGAAGAACAAAAAAGTTATTATGAAGAAGATGTAGACGATTTTGAAACTACATTAGATAAAGGTTTTCATTCTAGCTTTTTTAAAGATAAATAGCATTAATATTAAATATAAAAATATATTATTAGGAGGTTATTATGAGAGAATTTAATTATGTACAAAAAGAAGACCCAGAGGTATATGAAATTCTTAAAGATGAATATAACAGACAAGCAAATCATTTAGAAAATGAAATACCTGGAATAGAAGCCGAAGAAATACAAAAGAGTAAAT
>CAPQQE010000001.1:7809-13334 GCA_948687865.1 uncultured Bacilli bacterium | reverse complement strand
CATTTAGAAATGATAGCAAGTGAGAATCTTGCAAGTGAAGCAGTTATGGAAACAGCAGGGTCATACCATATATTAAAATATTCAGAGGGTTATGCTTCTAACCATACATTTGGAAAACCAGGAAGATATTATGCTGGTTGTGAAAATATTGATAAGGGTGAAGAATTAGCAATTAGAAGAGTATGTGAGTTGTTTAAATGTAACTATGCAAATGTTCAACCACATAGTGGAGCACAAGCAAATACTGCAGCTCAATTTGCAATATTGAAACCAGGTGACACCTTAATGGGTATGTCTTTAAACGCTGGTGGACATTTAACTCACGGAGCTAAACCTACTTTTTCAGGTAAGTATTTCAATGTAGTTCAATATGAAGTAAATCCAGAAACATTATTAATTGATTATGATGAATTAAGAAAAATGATATATGAAAATAAACCAAGATTATTTATTGCAGGAGCATCTGCATATCCTAGAGAAATTGATTTTAAGAAAATAAGAGAAATAATTGATAAATATAATAAAGATATACATCAATGGATTATTAAAGATTCAATTGCAGAGGGTGAAGAGATAAGTAAAACATATGAGGCAATGAAATGCTATTTTATGGTAGATATGGCTCATATTGCTGGATTAGTAGCTGCAGGTCTTCATCAATCACCAATACCATATTTACTACGCATAAAACGTTAAGGGGGCCAAGGGGAGGAATTATATTAACAAATGACAATGAATTGGCTGCAAAAATAGATAAAGCTGTATTTCCAGGAATACAAGGTGGACCTTTAGAAAATATGGTATTAGCTAAAGCTGTTGCTTTTGGTGAAGCATTAAAGCCAGAATTTAAAGAATATCAAGAACAAGTAGTTAAAAACGCAAAAGCATTGGCAGAAGGTTTATTAGGATGTAATGTTGAGTTAGTTAGTGGAGGAACTGATAATCATTTGGTTTTAATAGATTTAAGAAATACTAATATGACAGGATTAGAATTAGAACAAAAATTAGCTAAAATAGGTATTATTACAAATAAAAATGGTATACCATTTGACACCAAAAACAAAGCTACTACTAGTGGATTAAGAATAGGAACTCCGGCAGTTACTGCAAGAGGTTTAAAAGAAAAAGAAATGTATCAAATTGCAGATATAATTGGTGGGTTAATTAATAATTATATAAGTGAAGAAGAAGCTAAACAAATAGTAAATGAAATAATAAAAGATTTTCCATTAGAAAAAGCTTTAAATAAATAAAATTTATATTTAGCTTGAGGAGGTGTTATATAAATATATGATAATTCATAAATGTGATAAATGTAAGAAAGAAATTGAAGTTAATGATATCATAAGGTTTTCATCTACTATAAATTTTGCAGATCAAAGTTTACTAACAAAAGATTATAAACCAATAAATTATAAAATAAAAGATTTTGAATTATGTCAAAATTGTTCTATAGAATTATTTAATTTTATTGGAATAAATACTGACGAGATAATAAACACAGGTTATTTTGATCTAAGTAAAATAACAGAGGAGGATTAAATGGAAGTTAAGCAAGTTCATAGATTATTTGCATTAAGTAGTTCTATTAAAAAGTTACCTAAAAGTAGATATGATGAAGCAAAAGATCCAGCTATACAATTCTTGAAAGAAAACAATTTATCTTATAACACAGATCCTATAGAATATTTACATAAAACTTGCTCAAGGTATAAAATCAAAGCATTAAAAACATTAGTTGACAAAAGGCAAGATTACTATGATTTATATAAAAATCTTTGGGTAAAAGATAAAGATATTATTAAATATATGAAATTAGATAAAATAAAGAGAGGTTAGTATTATGTGTCAAATTAAAATACTTAGATCTAATTCTTTAGATAAATTAGAGAATACTACTAATAAATTTTTAGAAGAAAATAAAGAAATTATTATAGATTCTATTAAAACAGAATTTATTCAAATTGAAAAGCCACACCTAATGTATGTATTAGTTTTGTCATATAAAGTTATAAAATAGACTAATAAATATAAAATAGGAGGTATCACAACTATGGAACAATGTAATAGAAAAATAAGATTTACAGAATCTATAAATAATAAAGTTTCTGAAGATAAAGATTTTGAAAAATGGTTTGATAAAGAATATGCAAAAATGCAAAAAGATTTAGGTAAAAGTGTATTTAAAAATATACATGGAATAGAACCAAAACCAATTAAAACAGCTATAAGTAGACAAGATAATAGATACACTTATACTTATATTGAAGATAATAAAACAGCTGAAGAAGTTTTTAGAGAAATGATAAATTTCTTTAAAGAAAAAGGTGCTTCTGTAGGAGACGTTACTTTAGATGTAGACGTAAAGAAAATAATTAAAGATGTAGATTCATATGGTCCATTATATGATATGAAAGGCAAATTTTTATCTAATGGTTATTTTACAGCTCATTTTAACGATAATGTTAATAAAAGTTCTAAAGGTAAAATAGTTATTAATGCAGCGTTAAATTCAATTAAAATAGATATGCCACAATTTAAAGATTTTTCAAGTAATAATGATAAATTTATATTATTCATAGAATCTAATGGTTATAGAGTAAAAAATGTAAATCAAGAAACTTTTAGTAAGATGATTGACGATCTATTTGATAGAATAACACCAAAATTAACAGACAACTGGAAATTAAAAACTAATATAAAAACTAACACAGAAATTGATTATGAAGGTTAAAGTATGTTTTCAGAATTAACCGTAATTAATTTTTATAATTAATTAATTAAATTATATATTAAAAATAAAAATGTAACCAGAATTAATCGTAGTTAATTCTGGTTAATTTAATCTATATTTATCATATTTTATTATCAAAATAGCATTATAAAACACATATAGATTAAAACTAATTATAGGAGGTTATCTATGATAAAAATTGAGGATGCTAATAAAGATAATGTGTTATTAATGAATAATTTATTAGACATTGATGACCTTTTAGAAGTAAAGATTTATTTAGGAAATACAAATGAACATATTATAAAAGTTGCTAAAGTAATTAAAATTTATGATAAGATTAAATATAATATGTTATTGTGTGATGTAGAAACAAAAAATAAATTGCATTATTATACATGTATAAATCAATACAAACAAAATAATGCAATATTTTATTAGGAGGTAGAAAGATGGGTTATTCATCAAATTTAAAGAAACAAAGGAAACCAGTAATTGATTTTATTAATGAAGGATTAGACAAATTAAAACAAGATATTTCAGATGATGAAGTTTTTGAAATATGTGATACAATATTAAAAGTTGTAAAAGTAAAATTTGATATTGAAAGAAAAGATAATAAGATGTATAACAAATATAATAGGCTTATATTAGAAGATTTATTGCCAAAAAGAATATTTGTTCTTTCTTATATGAAGCCTGAAGATTATGATACAGATATTGATAAAGTTATTGAAGAAAAACAAAATGACCTAAAGTTTATATATTTATATGCTTTGAAACACTATATGAATATAGCAGAATTATACAATGTTCTAAATCAAAATATTATAGATAGCTGGATTACAGAAGAAGGAAGACCAAAACACAAAGTATTATTAGGAAAGAAAAATGAAAATTTAATAAAAGCAAGAGAACGAGATAAAGATATAGATAAAAAATTAAAAGAACATATAGAAAATATTAATAATCATATTGAAGAGTATTATTATAAAGATATAAAAGATGAAGAATTTTATAAAAAATTATGTGAATTAGTAGAAAAAGTATCACTATCTGAGAATATTGACAAGATAGTAAAACCAGAAGGACAAAGAAATTTTTATTGTTACCATTTAAACAGTTTAGATAACGATTTAAAATCAATAGTTCAATTATATGCTTATAGTAAAGAAAGAATAGATTTAATTAAAAATTATCTACAAAAATAAGCATTAATATTAAAAAGAGGGTGCTATAATTGAATAATATTAAAAATATAATAGTTCATAACGTAGGCGACAAAAATAAGCCAATAGTTCAAGTAATACCAATTAATAAAGGAGAGAATAACATGGAAGAAGATAAAAAAGAATTAAGTCCTTATGAATATTTCAAATCAGTAAAAGAAAAAGTAAATCAAATTAATAATAAAGATATAGATAAACTTTATACTATTTCTACAGAATTATTAGAAAAGTATAAAAAGACAGGTCAGATTAAATCTGCTAAAAAATTAGCTTTTCATATAAAGTCTTTATTAAAAGAAAAAGAAATAATAGATCTTGGAATTACTAAATTTATTTATAAAGAAGATATAGAAAATTATATAGACAACGTAGCAAAAGATGTAGTTAAAATAATAGAACTAAAGAACTATCCGAGAGAAATACCTGATGAACTAGTGGAAACAATAGAAAAGACTAAAAATATTTTTGATGAAATGTATGTATTATTCACTGATTATACTAAAGAATTAGTAGAAGAAGTAAATAAAGAGCGAGACCCTATTTTATTCGGAGCATTTATAGATAGAAAAAATGATGCTATGTGCCAAAGATTATATTATCTTGGAGATTGGATAGATGAGTATTGTGATTTAACTTTAGATAAATTAGTATCACAAACTAATAAAGAAATAGTAAAAGAAATATCTATTCCAGATAATAAAGATGAATTAATAGATCAATTAAATAAATTACAAGAGTCAGATAAAAATGGAAATATATACTTTGTATCTAAAGAGTTAGAAAAGAAGCATAAATCAAAAATAGTAAATTTAGTGGTTAAATTTATAAAAGGAAATAAATAGTATGAAAAGAACAGTAGATCTTACTATTAGAAGAGATTTTAATAATAAAAATGACGATACATTATTTAACAGAATATTTTCATCTATATTATTAACTACTACAGGTAAAAGAAAAGAATTACCGTGGAGAAATCAAGTAAGGCAAATAACAAATGACTCTGAATTATCTATACAGCATGGTGGTTTATACTCTGATTTAGATTATTATAATTACAATTGTTTAGTTATAGGAACTAAAAAAGATAGGAAAAGATTTAATTTTGATAGAGCATTGAATGGAAATATATGTGAAAGATGCGGAGAACAATTGCAAAGAGTTATCTGGAAGAGAACAAATGAGTTTTGTGATAGATGTAATCAAGATTTAAAATCAGAAGAAGATAAGCAATTAGAAAGAATTTGTTGGTTAACAGATAAAAGTCATAGTAATAATCAGAATAAAATTGCTTGGAAAGGAGGGAATATAGTATGAAAAGAAATTTTTCAATAATAGTATCTGTTCTTATTGTAGTATTAGCTATAGAATTAGTATTTAAATTATTTTGTTTTGGAACTGTTAATTCTGCTATAAATTTAGAGGAGCAAATAAGAACTTCTAAATCAAATATAGATATAATGTTACAAAAAAGAATAGATGAGTTATCTCAATTAATTAACACAGTTAAAGATTCAAAAAAGTTTGAAGCAGATGCGTTAGAGCAAATAATATACGCTAGATAT
>CAPQQE010000001.1:0-7799 GCA_948687865.1 uncultured Bacilli bacterium | reverse complement strand
GTAATATTGAGCAATCTAATGTAACGTTAAGAGCAGTAGCAGAAGCATATCCAGAATTAAAGACAATGAATTTATATAAAGATGTTATGACAGCAACTTCAACTAATGAAACGCAATTAAAACAATATAGAGAAACGTATAATAGCAATGTAAAAGAATATAATAAATTAGTAAGAAAATGGCCAAATTCTATTATGCTTAAAAATGTTGATTATGATATAAAAGAGTATAATTTGTTTGAAGCAAATAGTTCTGCTTTAAATTATAATCCAGTTACAGATAATCTATGGGAGTAAAAATATGAAAAAGAAATTGATAAAAAGAATTTGTTTAGTATTCGAAAATTGTGAAATCGCATATATTCCAGTAAAATATATAAAACATTTTGAAATACAAAGTAATTATGAAAGTATGTTTATAGTGAATGAAAAACTTATACATATGTTTAATTATAAATTGAACAGTTTAATTATAGATAGAGATTATTTATTAAATCATTATCCTCTAATCGGGGGTTCAAAAAATAACTCGTGTAATTTATTAACAAGGCTTCAATATTATAGTGATCTTGTTTCAATACATGTTGAATTTAAATCACCTAGATATAGTAAATGCAATAAAGAATTTTATTTAGAATGGAATGAAGATGATGAATATACTAATAAATATCAAAAGGTGATTGAAAATGAAAGTAAAAATGAAGTAGAAATATCTGTTAGAAAAGGTGAATAAATATGTTTTCGATTATTAAAAAATCATTAGAAAACGTTACTATTAAAACAATAGCTAGAACATTATTAGTTACAGTTGTTGTTTTAATTTTAAGCTTTTTATTTATAAATATTGCAAATAATGTTGCTGACAATATAAATAATGAATATGAAAGACTTAACAATATGATAAAAGTAACAAATCAAGACGTATTAGATTATTGTATCAATTCAAAGCAAAACGAATTTTTAATTAGAAATAAAGCTATTTCAATTAATCCTGTATCTTTACCAGAATTAAAAGGAAATTTTTCAGCTATTATAAAAACAAAATATAAATATGAATCTCATATAGAAACATATACTACGACGTACACAGATAGCAATGGCCATACACACACACAGACTCATACCAAAACAGTGTGGGACTGGGAAAGAAAAGGATCAGAAAAATTTAAAGCAAGTACAGTCAGTTTGCTAAATAAAACATTTGATTTTGATAATACATCTTATTATTATAAAGAAATAAATTTTGAAGATTATTCGAATAAAAATGATAAGCATTATAAAGATGGTCATTATAACTATGAAAATAACAATACAAGATACAAATATGAAATAGTGCCAAATAAATATGAAACTGCATTTGTATCTGATTATAATATGAGAATGTTGGATGGATTCTATGATAAATCAATTGAGGAAATAACGGCTAGAAAAAGCACTACTTGGGTTTATGTTTTATTTTATACTTTATTATTTATTATACTAATAAGTGCCATAGTTTTATTAATATTCTGGGAAGAGATTTTTAAAACTTTCTTATGTGATTAAAATTTTTTAAAAATCTTTTAAGAAGATATGTGATATAATGTATACATAATAAAAAATAAATTAAGAAAGAGGTAATGAAAATGGAAAAAGCTAAAATGTTAAAAATACTAGAACAAATTAATAATTACATGGAAGAACTTGAAAAGGAGTATGGTATTAAAATAGCTACTAATACTAAATATGATTCATATCATGCAAATATGTCAATTAAAATTAAAGACATAAATTTAATAGAAGAAGATGAAGAAAAGATTTTTAGAAGAGAAGCATTAAGAAATTGTTGCAATCCAGATTGGTATGGAAAAGAATTTAATTGGAAAGGTGAAGATTATAAAGTAATTAAAATTGATACTCGTGCTAGAAAATATAAAGTAATATGTGAATTGAAATCTAATAATCATAAATATGGATTTGAAATAGACCACGTAAAATCTTTATTAAAAGATAATGACTTCAACCCATTTAAAGGAATGAACATTACAGTTCATAATAGTGATGGAACAATAGAGGATGTAACTTTATAATATATTAGAATAGACTATAAATATAAAAGTGACACATAAATTAATACGTGTCACTTTTATTATATAAAAAATCTTTAAAATTTTTAAAGAAATTTATTAAAAAGTATTTACATTTATGAAGAATATGTATATAATAGCATTATAAATTTTATAAAATAAATGTAGATACCAAGGAGGAATTTAAAAATGAAAAGAGAAAGAAACATGAACAGAAACAAAGGAAAAAGATTTAAAGAAAATGAAAGTAAAAGAAAGGAGCCAAACCTGAAAACTAAAATAAAATCTAAAAAGAAAGAAAAAAGAATAATTAAAATTTTAAAATACATATTATTAGTAATATTGATTCCAATATCAATTATTTTAGATATTATATTATTAATATTGAAGCAGTTATATAAAATGTTTGAACTAATAGTTAAATTTGTAAGTAATCATAGAAAACTATCATTAAAGTTTATAACATTATTTATATTAATATGTATAGCTTTATCAATTATACTACCAGCTTATAACAATATTAATAACATAAATAACAAATTAGAAGATATGAATAATAAACAAATTGAATTAGAAGAAAAATTACAAATAAAAACAGAAGAATATAATACAGAATTAGAAAATAAAAATAAAGAAATTGAAGATAAATCTAAAGAACTAGAAACTAAAAATACAGAAATAGAAAATAAAAATAATGAAATAGAGAGATTAAGAAAAGAAGTAGCAGTAACATCAAGAGGAGGTACAGCTTCTAGATCATCTTCTATACAAGGAAAGACAAAATTAGAAAATTCTTCAATAGTCGCTACTACTGGAACTAAAGCAGAATATCAAGCATATGCAAAAGATTTATGTATTAATACATATGGTTGGTCAGAAAACGATTTTAATTGTTTAGTAAAACTATGGGAAAGAGAAAGTAATTGGAATCCAAATGCTCATAACAAAAGCTCAGGAGCTCACGGCATATGCCAAAGTTTACCAGCGTCAAAAATGGCTAGTGAAGGTGCAGATTACATGACTAATGGTAAAACTCAAATTAGATGGGGATTAAAATATATTAAAAATAGATATGGAACACCAGCAAGTGCTTGGTCTCATTCTCAACAGAAAGGTTGGTATTAATAATGGAAAATGATAAATTAGCTAAATTAAAAGAAACAATTAGAGATTGTGCATATAACGAAGAGCAAATGCAAGAAGCATTTAATTATCTAAACATTGTAGAACCAAAAATAAATAAAGTTATATCAACATTTGTATATAATAAGGAATGGGGTAAAGAAATATCTGTACTAACATCTCCTAGTTTAGATATAAAATTTAAATTTAAAAAGAATTAATAATATTTACATTTTACAGAAACTAATATATAATATTAAATATAATAGCATTTTATTTTATAATAAAATTTTATTAACTAAGTTATAACAGGAGGTAATGGCAATGTTAACAATTGAAAGAATTTTCGAACTTAGAGAAGCTCTACGGAGCAAAAATGGGTGGGTCTATAATATAGATGACCTTAAAAATCAAACTCTCAATTTAATAGGAGAAGTAGGAGAAGTTACAGACATCTACAAAAAGAAAGGTGTTGAAAACATTCTTACAGATCCGAAAATCAAAGAACATTTTACAGAGGAAATGGTTGATGTGTTATTCTATTATTTCAATATGTTAATGTGTGCTGGTATAACACCAGAAGAACTAGAAAAAGAGTTCATAAGAAAACATAATGAAGTGATGGTACGAGATTTCAAAGCAAAATGGGAAAAGGAGTAGTATTATGGCTGTTAGTAGTAAAATGCTAACAGCCACAGTACATAAAATGATATGGAAGAGACATACAAATTTATTTTATATTTAGATATGGATGGAGTAACAGCAGGAAGTAATTATATAATAAAAATACATAATGCTTTAATTCACGAAGAAGATGAAAATAAAGACTTTGAATATAGACACTTTATGCAACAATATTGTTTTCAAAAAGAAGCAGTAGAATTCTTAAATAAATTATATGATTTAGCTCCTTATACTATTATATTATCTTCTACAAGAAGGTTTGAGTTTACTCCTACTGAATGGAATACTATATTTAAAATTAATAAAGTTAAAGCTTATGTAGGCGGTAGAACTAAAAGAATTTCAAAAGGCAAATATGTTAGTTGGAGAGAAGATGAAATAGAAGATTATCATTTCAAAGGTTCTGGAATGTTTACATTTAAAAATATACCATTTTTAATAATAGACGATGATATATTTGATTTATATAAATATGAAGATAAATTAATACATGTAAATACAGAAACAGGATTAACTATGGAATATTTCAAAGAAGCATTAAATAAATTAAAAATACAAGGAGTAAAAATAAATGAAAACATGTAGATACTGTGGAGAAAAGTATGAAGATAGTATTAGATATTGGTATAATAAATATTGTTGTACTAAATGTTTTAAAACTAAAAATTCTAAATTTAATAAAGATGATATAGTATATAGTTATTATGACAAGAAAGAAAACTGTATTTTGACAGCAGTAATAGCAAAAGGAAAAGTTATAAAAGTTATTGAATTATATAGACCATCTACAAATGGGCTATATCAATATAAAGTACTTCTTACTAATGGAAAATTAGTATATAGATTTGTTCATCAAATTTTTAATAATAAAGATAATGCAGAAAAGCATATTAGTATGGTTAATAAAAAACGTGAAATAGATAGAAAAGCTAGAATGTTAAAGAAACAATTGTTAAAGGAGGTAGAAAATGATGAATAAAGATGAAAAGATATTTAAAAGAGTAAAAGAACATTTATATTATCTTAAAGAAAATCATCCTAATTATAATGTAATTTATATAGGATTGCAAGGAAGTCAAAATTATGAATTAGATACCTATACAGAAGAGTATATGTCAGATGTAGATACTAAAGCTATTTTAGTTCCATCTTTAAAAGATATATCTTTAAATAAAAAACCAGTATCTACTACGATTGTATTACCAAATAATGAACATATAGATTGTAAAGATATAAGATTAATGATGGACAACTTTAAAAAACAAAATGTAAACTTTGTAGAAATATTATTTACAAAATATAAAATTATAAATAAAGAATATAAAGATATTATATTAGAACTATTAGATTTAAATGAAGATATAGCTCATTTAAATGAAAATCAAGCTTTAAGATGTATGTCTGGTATGTCAATGGAAAAGAAAAAGGCTTTATGCCACCCATACCCTAACTTATTAGATAAAATTAAAAAATATGGTTATGACGGAAAGCAATTACATCATATTATAAGAATGAATGACTTTATAAATGCCTACACAGAAGGTAAAACATTTAAAGAATGTTTAACAACATATCAAGATAAAGAGTTCTTAATGAAAGCAAAATTAAATGAATTCAGTTTAGAACAAGCATTATACATAGCAGATAGTTATGATATAGATACTAAAAATATAAAAGATAGATTTTTAAAAGAGCAAGATGAAATAAATAAAGAAACAGTTGAAAAAATGAATGACATACAATATAGAATAATAAAGAGATCTATTGAAAATGAATTAAAACCAGTGGAAAAAGAAACAAAAATAATAGATCCTAATAATTATAAAAATGTATATGTAACAAGTGATTTACATTTATGTCATTCTAACGCGTTAAAATTTGAAGAGGGAAGACAAAAATTATTAAGTTTAAGCCATTCAGATTATATAAAAAAGATATTAAAGCAAAGAGATATACATATAAATCAATTTAACAATGAATTTGACAAAGTATATAATTCTTATTATGATGATATGATAGATGAATTTAATGAAAAACTTATAGAAAGATATAATAGTGTGGTTGATAAAAATGACTTAGTATATATTTTAGGAGATATAGCATTAAATTATAATAATATAGAAAAAGTAAATGAATTAATAAGTAAATTAAATGGAGATAAAATATTAATACTTGGAAACCATGATAAATTCATAATTCAAGATAAAAAATTTGATAGGGGCTTATTTAAAGAAATTGTAGATTATAAAGAAATAAAAATTGGTAAAAAGAATATTGTTTTATCTCATTTCCCTATTGCAAGATTTAATAGACAAGATGTTGGAGGGATGCACTTATATGGTCATATACATTCTACAGTATTAGAGCATAATATACCACATGCGTATAATGTTGGAGTAGATGCTAATGATTACAAGCCAGTTAATATAAATGATTTCATAGATCTAGATAATCGTTGTTTTATAGAAACAGATAGACATACAAGTTCAGGAGTAAAGGAATAATTGAATTAATTTAAGTTAGTTATAAAGGAGGTAATTACATTAAATAAAATAAAAGTTAAAGTATTCGATGCTTATGAAGTATCAGATGAAGATGAAAAGAATTATACGTATATGGGAGTATTAGACATATTTGATTATCATAACTCAATAGTTAATAGTATGGGCATGATAAAACCAAATAAAGGTTCATCTTTGAATAAATCAAAATTAATTAAACCAATGGAAAAACATCTAGTAGAAAAATATAAATATGAATTAGACGATATAGAAAGTATGACATTAAAAATGTTGAAAGATAGTACTAGACAGGCTGAAAATTTTTATGATAGTTGTAAAAGAAAGCAACATAAGTTTGAACAAATGTTAATACAAAATATAGATAAAGATAAAGATATTTATGATGGAGAAAGATGGGATTGTAATCTTAGTCCACTAGGATATTGCCTATATTCATATGAAGGTGGAGAGCCAACTTGTATATTTTGTGGTGAACCAGAGGAAAGAAAGTAAAAAGTATATTACGAGAATTAACTCAGATTAATTTTTAGAATTAATTAATAAAATTATATATTAAAAGTAAATGGTTAATTAGATTTAATTCTAGTTAACCATTTTTAAATTTTAACAAAAATTAAAAGAATTTTATTAAAAGTATTTACATTTAATGAATAATATGTTATAATGTATTTATAATAAAAATAAATTAAGAAAGAAGGTAATATTATGAAAGTAAGAAAAACTATTAAAGAAGAAATATCAAGATTTGAAAGAGCATCAATCATAGCTCACAAAACTATGATTAAATTAAGAGAGTATTTTATATCAAAAGGAGTACCAAAAGATATTCTAGATGATGAATTCACTTCATTGCATTATGGAGATATAACAACAGAAGATTTTGTTAAAATGTTAGAAGACGAAGAATATAAAAATACAGGTGATGAAAATGATGAAAACATATAGATTAGATGTTAGTTCAGATAATTTTAAAACACAATATATAATAAAAGCAAAATCTTTAAAAGAAGCTAGTTTAAAAGCAAAATCAAAATTTGTAAATGAGTATCATGAATTTAACATAAAAGTAGGAGTCTCTCCTACAGATTTACATAATCATATACATGAAATATTAGATATAATATATAAAAGAGAGAATTATAATGAAAATAACTACAGTAGAATATAGAGGAGAATTACCAGAAGGAAGATTGACTAGAAAGTGATAGCCAAGAATATAAAGATGCAGAAGCATTATTAAGCAATCATGAAAAATTAATTGATTTAGTATATAATAACTTAATGAATTTAGAATATATGCAACTTGGTTTTATGGAAGGCATTAATACTACTAAATATTTAAGATTTGAAGGAAAAGATAAAATAATTTCAATAATTGATAATTGTCTGAAACAGGAGGGTTTTTA